>JAFRZS010000219.1 GCA_017442445.1 Clostridia bacterium | reverse complement strand
CATACCGCATTCGAAGGTCATAAGCTTTGCAGCAAACGGAAGATATTTGATTTCTGTTTCAGTAAGACTCTTACCTGCTGTTTCAAGGAAGCCCTTTGTAAATGCTTCATAAAGCTCAAAATCAATATCAACAAGGCTTACATCCTTTTCGTCCTCTGCAGCTTTGTTAGCACCGAAACGTATAGCATCACCAAAGTCATAAAGTGACAAACCGGGCATAATTGTGTCAAGGTCAATAACGCAGATACCTTCATGTGTTTCTTCATCAAAGAGAACATTATTAAGCTTTGTATCGTTATGTGTAACTCTTACAGGAATTTTACCTTCGTCAACTAAATCTAACAAAACTCTTGTATCAGCTTCCCTCTGAAGAGCAAACTCGATTTCTTCTTTAACATTATCTGCTCTGCCTGATTTGTTTTCTGCAATAGCTATTTTAAGGTTGTTGAATCTGTTTGCAGTATTATGAAATTTCGGAATTGTTTCAAAAAGTGTATCAATTGGATAATCTGCTAATTTTCTCTGAAAGTCACCAAACGCTTTACCTGCATTATAAAACTGCTCAGGTCTTTCAATCTTCTGGCAGGTATATGCTTTGTCAATATAGTCATAAACTCTGAAGCATCTGCCTTCATCGTCACGGTAGAAAGTATTACCGTCAGTTGTCTTATGAAAGCTGAGTGTTGAGCGACAAGACTTTTCGCCGTCGACTTTTTTGAGATATTCTGTAACACCAAAGATATTCTGCATAAGACCTTCGGGATTTTTAAATGCTACTGTATTTATCTGCTGAAGAATATATTTTGACTCTGTTCCGTCTTTCTTGAATGTTAATAAGAATGTATTATTAATAAGTCCGTCACTGATAACTTCATATCCGACGAAATCACCATCAATAACAAAATGTTTGCGCAATTCAACAATATTAAACTCTGTATTACTCAAAACCGACACCTCTCCTACTTATTTCCCTACAATTATATAAAAAATTAAAAATATAGTCAATAACTAAATCTTAAATCTTTACATTTTCATGAAAAAAATATATAATAGTCGCAGGATATTCACTTTATTTTGAAAGTAGGTTTTTTTATGTTATGTAAACGCTGTGCAGCACAGATAAATGACAATGATAAAATTTGTATCCACTGTGGTGCAAATCAGGAAGACTATAAAAAACACAATTCACAGGAAGATTTAAAAAGCATCACTTTTTCCGATTATCTTGTAACATTTTTAGTCGGCGGTATTCCTGTTATCGGTTGGATAATGCTTTTGATATGGAGCTTCGGCAAAGAAAAAACAAAAAACCGCTCAGCAGTTGCAAAAGCTTTTCTCTTGTGGTCCCTGTTTGTCACTACATTGATTTTAGCCGCTTTTATTTACCTTTGTTATTTCGCATTAAAAAATTCTGAAATTCAGTAATAAAAGAAGAAATTATGCTAATCATAACTCTGTATAGTTTAGGGAGTGATTAGTATAATTTTTTTATCTTCTGATTTTGACAAAAATATTGATTTTCTGGACTCTCATTTAAGAATTGATGCAAGTTTTGATATCGTCGGACGAAATATTCTCGTCGGTGACAGAAAAGCAAAGCTTTATTTCATTGACGGATTTACAAAAGACGATATCATGGAACGCATCATGCAATTTCTTATGTCTGCCAACAATGAAACAGTAAATTCACTTAAATCAACAAGAGAATTCGCAAACAAGTATATCCCCTATGTTGAAACCGAAGTTTCGGCAGATATCAACACTATATGCACCTTTGTGCTATCAGGCGCTCTGGCTTTGATGATAGATGGCTTTGAAGAAGCTGTAATCATTGACTCAAGAACCTATCCTGTCAGAGGACTAAGCGAACCCGAGGACGAGAAAGTGCTTAGAGGTGCGCATGACGGATTTTCCGAAACTCTTATTTTCAATACCGCACTCATAAGAAGACGAATACGCGACACAAATCTCACTATGGAGATTTTTCAGGTAGGCTCTAAATCAAAGACTGATGTCACAATGTGTTATCTTGACAACAAAGCAGATAAAAAGCTTGTTGAAAAATTGAGAAAAAAGATAAAAAGCATTGATATCAGCTCTCTTTCAATGGGACAAGAAAGTCTTTCAGAGTGTCTTATCAAAAAGCAGTTTTATAATCCGTTTCCGAAAGTACGATATACCGAAAGACCTGATGCCGCCGCAGCTTGTATAAATGAAGGCAAAATTGTAATCATTACGGATACTTCACCCTCAGTTATGATAGTACCGAGTGGTATAATAGATTTCATTCAGGATACAAATGATTTTTATTTTCCACCAATTGTCGGCACATATTTAAGGTTTATCAGAATGTTCGTTTTCGGTTTAAATATTTTCCTGACGCCTGTGTGGTATCTGCTTATAAAAAATCCCGAGTTTATACCGTCATGGCTTGATTTCATACGAATCGAAAGTCCGATTGAGGTTCCGATTATAGCTCAACTTCTTATAGCTGAAATTGTAATCGACGCTTTAAAATTAGCTTCTCTCAATACTCCGTCTTCTCTTAGCGGGTCATTCAGTGTTATCAGCGCTTTGGTGCTTGGCGAGTTTGCCGTCGGTGCAAAATGGCTCGTTGCCGAAGTCGTTTTATATATGGCGTATGTTGCTATAACAAACTTTGCTCAGCCTTCTTATGAATTAGGTTATGCGTTCAAACTTTTCCGAATGCTGATTCTTGTTTTAACTCAATATTCAATCTCTACGGCTTCATCGCAGGCTTTGTACTGATGACTTTGATGATATGCACAACAAAAACTATATCAGGAAAAGGGTACCTCTATCCCCTTGTACCATTTAATAAAAAAGCTTTACTGAGTCTTTTTATCCGCAGAAAAATTTCAAAAGAAAATTCCTGATAAGTAATATTTGTCCTTCACTCCTTATAAACTTTAATAAGAAGGTTTATAAGGAGTTTTGTTATGTCTGTCAAAACAATAGTAATACTGTCATTGGCTTTAATCATATTAACAACCGTTATATTTTCATTTAAATCAAAGCACCCGATGAAATGCTTTTTTATAACAGCCCTGCAGGGTTTCGGTGCAATCTGTGCGGTTAATCTTATAGGAATAATGTCAGGAATTTCCATTCCTCTGAACGCAATTACTATGACAACCTGCGCATTTTCGGGAATACCCGGGGCGATACTTTTACTATGCTTGAATATTTTTTTAGGAAATTAGTAAAAAAGACTTGCTTTTTTAT
>JAFRZS010000218.1 GCA_017442445.1 Clostridia bacterium | reverse complement strand
CCCGTCAATATCAAGGTCGTTCAACTGACAAAGCTCAACTCCGCGAAAACCTGCATCGTGCATCGCTTTGATCTGCTCTTTTAATGTTTCATCGGTATGACGGCCTTGTGCCATCCACCAACGCACTTCTGTGCTTGTTTTAAAGTTTAAATTTTTGTAGTTATTTATCATAATTTTCAACTCCGTAAAACTATTTCAACACAAGGTATGACATCGTCTGAAGTGTGATTTTTCCGCTTATTTTTTCACCTTTTATTACATCAAGATATTCTTTATCAAGCTCAATATCTTTGGGATTATCGGTAAAATTCATTACAAATATGTGGTCGCCTCTTTTTCTGACAACACTTCCGTCCTGCGTTTTTATATCTGTATCACTTCTTATATTAAGATCTTCTATGAGCTTTTTACAGAAATCTGTTGCAAAATCTCCGTCATTTCTGAATGCAACATAATACGCTTTGCCGTTTTTATAATAATTTTCGGTCAGTGCAGGAGTTTGTTTATAAAAATCCTTCTGATACTCTGCAAGGACTTTTGCACCGTTTGAATGAATAATGTCACAGATATGGTCAACGGTATATTCCTTGTTTTCAAAGATAACTGCATTTTTGATTTTTTCTGTTAATGCGTCTGTTTCTTCTGCCCATATTCCGAAAACATTTTTGAGTTCATTCGCAGGAAAACCTCCGAGATAGCACAAATCATTTTTATCAACTATACCTGTAAGATATGTACCGATAAATGTACCGCCATTTGCAACATATTTTTCAATTCGCTCTATTGTTCCGTCTTTGAGCATATAGAGATACGGAGCAACTATGAGGTCGTATTTTGAAAAATCGTCTTCCATAGAGATTACATCTGTTGAAATTGAGTTTGAGTAAAACGGCTTGTACCATTTTAAACATTCTTCAATGTAATCGCGTTTTGCATTGTTGTAACCGCAATAATGCTTTATAGCCCAACTATTTTCCCAATCATAAACTATTGCTACTTTGCTGTCAGAGTATTTACCTACAACTCCGCTTAATTTTTCAAGCTCAGAGCCTAACTTTGAAACACCTCTGAAAACTCTTGTATTTTCGTGTCCGCAATGGTCAACTACGGCACCGTGATATTTTTCGTGGCCGCCTCTGCCCTTTCTCCATTGGAAATACTGTACACTGTCAGACCCGTGTGCTATTGCCTGAATTGCGGCAGTATTCTGGGTTTCAGCTCTCGGTAATTTATTTACATCGTGCCAATTAACATTAGACGGTGAACTTTCCATCATAAAAAACGGCTGTCCGTTCTTCATTGATCGGAAAACATCATGGACAAATGCAGTTTCGGTTGAGATATATCTGTTGAAACCTCTTTCCCAGTAAGGATAATTGTCCCACGATACAAAATCAAGATGCTTTGCAAATTTCTGATAATCTATACCTTCGTACATTCTCATAAAATTTGTTGTTACGGGAATGTCGGGTGTAATTTCACGAAGCGGTACAATTTCATTTTCAAAGAAAGAAATGTGGCTGTCCGTTACAAACCTGTTCCACGCAAGTTTCAGACCTGTTACAAGTTTTTCTCCTCTTTCTTTAGGTGAGCTTATCTGGCTCCAATCTGTGATTTTGTGACTCCAGAAGCCATTCCACCAACTGCGGTTAAGCTCATCAAGGTCATTGTGATAATAATTTTTCAGCCACTCTCTGAATGCTTCCCGGCAAAGCTCACAATGACATTCACCACCGTATTCATTGGAAATATGCCACACTTTCAATGCGGGATGATCTTTGTATCTTTCTGCCAATTTTCTGTTGATATTCTGTACTTTTTCTCTGTATATGGGTGAAGTCAGACAGTGATTATGCCTTACTCCGAATTCATTTCTTATGCCGTTTTCCGCTACTCGTAATACCTCGGGATATTTCTGTGCCAACCATGCCGGTCTTGCGCCCGACGGAGTTGCCAACATTACAAATACACCGTTATCATGGAGCTTGTCCATAATTTCGTCAAGCCATTCGAAATTATATACGCCTTCTTCGGGCTCTGTGATTGACCACGAAAATATACCTATACTTGCAGAATTGATATGTGCCAACTTCATAAGCCGCATATCTTCGTCCCAGATTTCTTTGGTTTCTATCCATTGGTCAGGGTTGTAATCCCCACCGTGAATTATTTTGTCAAAAAACTTCTTTTCCATGAGCTTCACCCCTATAAATATACCAAAGTAATATATAGCATATTTTTTCTTTTATTGCAAGGTTTCTCCTTGCTCTTTTTTTGTTGTAGTGGTATAATTAACAGTTGAGGTGACCGTTCATGAAAAAGCTATCAGCAATACTCCTTGTTTTTATACTTATTATGTCTTTATCTGCATGTAAAACAGATAATAAAGATGCTGATACAACCACACATATTGCAACCGTGGAAGATGTTCAGCTGTTCTTTGACAAGGTCTGTGAAAACAAAAGACATATTGATATCATTGCTTCAAATATCTGTTCGGCATGGAAGGTTGCTGAAGGATTACCGAATGCGACTGTCAAAACCGTAAAAACAGATGTTAAAAAAGCAACAAATACATATGGAGATATGCTTTCTGAAATTGATGCTCTTGATAAGGAAATTTCATATTTATACAATAAATCAAAATATCCTTCCTTGCTTAATGAGGTTGAACAGGTTATGACAGCTTATGAAAACTACACAAGCCTGGTTCTCAATCCAAAAATTGACGGAAACACAGGCGGATATAATCAGATATCTCAGGCTAAAAATTCACTTGATAAAGCCTCGAGAAATCTTCGTTCAGCTCTTAATTGATGAGGTACTTATGAAAAAAACAGACTATAAAAAAATGTATGAAAAAATCTTCAAGATACTCGGTGATTTAACACCGCTTCGTATTGACTGCGGTCAGCTTTGCGAGGGTGCTTGTTGCAAGGGCGACGATGAAACAGGTATGCTCTTATTCCCTCACGAAGAAAGTGACCTTGAAATCAGATATACCGCTGCAGACGAAAGACTTGCCATCTGCGACGGAACCTGTGACAGAAGCAAAAGACCTTTGTCCTGTAGAATTTTTCCGTTCTTCCCCACTATTGATGACAAGGGCAAGGTTTATGTCGAGCTTGATTACAGAGGTAGATTTATTTGTCCTATGATTGAGCATTATGATAAAATGAATTTTAATCCCGCTTTTTTAAAGGCGGTTAAAAAAGTCGGTAAAATTCTTGTGAAAGACGAAGAATGCAGAGAATTTCTCCACATGAGAACAGGCGAAATTGATTTTTACCACGATGTGATTATTAAAGATTAAGGAGTTTTTATGAAAGTTCATTTTATTGGCACCTGTTCAGGTACACGGCCGAAAGAAGGTATGCACCACTGTGCACTTGCCTTTGAGATTGACGGCAGATATTATTGGTTTGATGCCGGGGAAAACTGCTCGTATTTTGCGCATACTAACGGCATAGATTTATTAAATGTCAAGGCAATTTTCATTTCACATATGCACACCGACCATACAGGCGGACTCGCAAATTTGTTATGGACAATAAGAAAGCTTGTTGTATCAAAGAAAGTTCCCTATCCTTTTGGTGTGCTTCCTGTTTATGTTCCTGACTTAAAGCTTTTCAGATATATCAGAAAAGTTGCTTTTGCGTACAGAAAAGAAAAAACTCCTGCTTTGAGAACGAAAGGTCACAAAATCAGAGAGGGTCTTATATATAAAGATGACAAAGTGAGGATCAGTGCAATACATTCCCGCCACTTAGGCGAAAGCGGTATTTTCGGTTGGCACGCTTTCGGTTTTCTCATTGAAGCCGAGGGTAAAAGGATTGTATATTCGGGTGACCAGAAAACACCTGAAGACTTAAACAAGTTCATTGATGCAGGCTGTGATTATTTCATTATGGAAACAGGACATCATTGGTGTCAGGATGTTTGCGAATATGCCAAAAATCACGGCGTCAAGGTGCTCCGTTTCAATCATCACGGACGCGATGTGTTCAGAAATCGCGAGGAATGTGAAGAAAAAATCAAGAATTATGATTTCGACATTAAAATCTGTTATGACGGCATGACAGAAGAAATATAATTGATTGACAAAATCAGCTTTTTACAGTTATAATAAACCTTGTATATATCTACTTTTTGAAGGAGGATATTGATGAAAAAATTACTTGTAACAGGCGGTGCCGGTTTTATCGGCGCAAATTTTGTTTACTATATACTCAATAAATATCAGGACAGACAAGTTGTATGTATTGATAAATTGACTTATGCAGGAAATCTTGAAACACTCAAGGGTGTTATGGATAACCCTAATTTCAAATTTGTAAAAGCGGATATCACAGACAGAGAAACTGTTTTCAAGCTCTTTGAAGAAGAAAAATTTGATGCAGTTATAAACTTTGCGGCAGAATCCCATGTTGACCGTTCAATCGTTGAACCTGAGGTTTTTCTTAAAACAAACATTCTCGGAACTCAGGTGCTTCTCGACGCAACAAACAAATATAATGTTCCGAGATATCATCAGGTATCAACTGACGAGGTTTACGGCGATTTGCCGCTTGACAGACCCGACCTGTTCTTTACGGAAGATACTCCTATTCATACATCTTCCCCTTATTCTGCAAGTAAGGCTTCTGCTGATTTGTTGGTACTTGCATACTACAGGACATATAAAACTCCCGTTACAATTTCCCGTTGTTCTAATAACTACGGTCCCTACCACTTCCCCGAAAAGCTTATTCCTCTTATGATAGTCAATGCTTTGCATGACAAAGCTCTCCCCGTTTACGGCGAAGGTATCAATGTCAGGGATTGGCTCTATGTTGAAGACCACTGCAAAGCTATTGATATGATTGTAAACGACGGCACTGTCGGTGAAATTTATAATATAGGCGGTCATAACGAGCGACAGAATATTGAGGTTGTAAAAACTATTATCAAGGCGTTAGGTAAAGACGAAAGTCTTATAAAATATGTAACAGACAGACCGGGACACGACAGAAGGTATGCCATTGATCCGACTAAAATCAGAACTGAGCTTGGTTGGTATCCCGAAACTGATTTTGACACAGGTATTCAGAAAACTATTGACTGGTATCTTGAAAACCGCGAGTGGTGGCAGAATGTCATGGACGGTTCATATCAGGAATACTATGAAAAAATGTACGGTAATAAATAAGTAGGTGTGAATTATGAAAAATTGGTATAAAGAAATTTCTGTTTATCAGATATGGCCGAGAAGCTTTAAAGACTCAAACGGCGACGGTATAGGTGATTTAGGCGGTATTATTGAAAAACTTGATTACATCAAAAGTCTTAATGTTGATGCTATCTGGTTTTCACCCCTTTACCCCTCACCCAATGCCGACTACGGCTATGATATTGCAGACTATAAAAATATTTCTCCCGAATACGGTACCCTTGAGCAGTTCAAGGTGCTTATTAAGGAAGCTCACAAGAGAGATTTAAAAATAATCATGGACCTTGTTGTAAACCATACTTCTGATGAATGCGAATGGTTCAAGGAGAGTAAAAAAGGTCACGATAACCCTTATCATGACTATTATTTCTGGAGAAAAGGTAAAGGCAAGAAACGTCCTAACAACTGGATTTCACTCTTTGAGGGCAAGGCTTGGAAATACAATGAAGATTTAGATGAATACTATCTTCACGTGTTTTCTGAAGGTCAGCCCGATCTTAACTGGGATAATCCTAAGGTCAGGGAAGAAGTTAAGAGTATTCTCCGTTTCTGGCTTGATTTAGGTGTTGACGGCTTCAGAGAGGACGTTATTACATATATTTCAAAAGCCGAAGGTCTTCCCAACGGCTTCCCCATTCCTGCCGCTTGCGGTATGGAGCATTATTCAAACGGCCCTCACCTTCATGAATATCTTATGGAAATGAGAAAAGATGTTCTTGATAAATACGATTGCTTCGTTGTCGGTGAAGCTCCGATGATGACACCTAAAAAAGCTAAGAAATTTATCACCGAGGGTGAAAATCAAACACTCGATATGATGTTCCATTTTCAGCACATGGAAGCTGACTGTCTTTTTACCGATTGGGTACACATGCCCTTTAATCTTCGAAAATTAAAGAAGGTTTATTCCAACTGGCAGAAAAAACTTTACAAAACAGCCTGGAATGCACTTTATATCGAAAACCATGACCACCCGAGAATTATCAACCGTTACGGCAGTCTTAAATACAGAGTTGAAAGCGGAAAAATGCTTGCGGCTATGTATATTCTCCAAAGCGGTACTCCCTTTATTTATCAGGGACAGGAAATCGGTATGACCAACATTACTCTTGACAGCTTTGAGCAGTTCAAAGATGTTCTCACCTTCAACAACTACAGAATGTTCAAATCCTTAGGGCTTTCTGATAAAACAATTCTCAAAATCACAAACCGTGCATCGCGTGAAAACTCAAGAACTCCGGTTCAATGGACATCTGAAGAAAACGGCGGTTTTACTACGGGTACTCCCTGGTTCAGCGTAAACCCCAACTATACGGAAATAAATGTTGAGGATGCAGATAAAGATCCTGATTCAATTCTTAATTTCTACAGAAAGCTTTTAAAATTCAGGAAAGAAAATCCGATTGTAATCTACGGCGACTACAAAGAGCATAATAAATGCAGCAGCAAAATTTTTGTCTATGAAAGAAACTATGAAGGCAGAAGACTTCTTGTTGTTTCTTCATTTACCGAAAAAGCAGTTAAATTCAAAGCTCCTAAAGGTTTTGATTTGTCTTCAGGTGAGCTTGTACTTAAAAACTATGACGATGAAACAGTAGTCGATAACGGTTTCACACTCAAACCTTACGAAACAAGAGTATATTTGTGGTAATAAATAACAAAGGAAGCGTATGTAAATGAATATACTTGTCACTCTTGACTCAAATTACATCTACCCTCTTACCGTTATGCTTAAATCCTTGATGCATAATGATAAGGACAGTTCTTTCCACTTGTATGTCGCTCATTCTTCTCTTACTGAAAACGATTTTGCGAAAATCAGACAGTCCGTTGATGAAAGCAGAGTTGAAATTCACCCGATAATCATAAAGGCATCTCTTTTAAAGGGCGCCCCAGTCTTGAAAAGACTCACAAAAGAAACTTATTACAGATTGCTTCTTTGTGAATTCCTTCCTCCTGATGTTGACAGGATATTATATATTGATCCCGATACTGTTATTTTAAAACCGCTTACGGATTTATATAATATTCCCATGGATAATTTCGTCATGGCAGGTGCTCCTCACCTTTTCGGATTTGTCAACGCAATCAACCTTGCGCGTCTGAAAATGAATAAGAAAAGCAAGTATATAAACGCAGGTGTTCTTCTGATAAATGTTGAGCTTATGCGAAAAGTCATTACAACAGAAGAAATTTTTAATTTCATCAGAAAAAACGCAAAAACACTTTATCTTGCCGACCAGGATGTTATCAACGCACTTTTCGACGGAAAAATCCTCTTTCTTGATGCGCGAGTTTATAATCTTGATGAGAAAACATACAAGCATTATAACCGTCACATAAGTCTTGATTGGGTTGATCGTAACACATCAATAATTCATTATAACGGCTCGGAAAAACCCTGGAATCCCACATACGACGGTATTCTTAACCCCTATTTTGACTATTATAAGAAGCTATAAGCTCTGAGGATTTAAAAACATGGAAAATTCTAAAAAAAATATATGGATAAAGCGTTCCGTAGTTATAACATTTTTCCTCTTGCTTCTGACCGGTATTGTCCTGCTTTACGTTTTCTTTGCAGATGACTTTGCAGCCATCGTAAAAGACAACAAGACTTTCAAAGCCTGGCTTGACCAATTCGGGCCGATAAGCAGATTGGTTTTTGTCTTTGTCCGTGCCTTTCAGACTGTAATAAAGGTTATTCCCGCAGAGCCTCTTGAAATCGGCGCAGGTTATGCCTTCGGCACCTGGGGCGGACTTCTCTATTGCAGTTTAGGTACTTTTATCGGTTCACTTGTAATTGTCGCATTTACAAAAATTTTCGGCACAAAAATGCTTGATGTCTTTGTGCCTTTAGACAAAATCAAGAATCTGAAATTCCTTCAGGATTCAAAAAAGCTTTCAGCTACATTATTTGCTGTTTATCTTATCCCCGCAACACCTAAGGATATCATAACCTATCTTGTGTGCTTTACGGATATGAAGCTGTCTAAATTTTTCCTGATTACGACTATTGCAAGAATTCCGTCAATCATAACATCAACTTGGTGCGGAAGCGAGTTGGTTCAGGAAAACTACCTTGCCTCTGCGATAATATTTGGCATAACTGCCGTTCTTGCAGGAATAGGTTTAATCATTTACAAAAAATTCTTTATTGGCAAAAATAGCAACGAGGAGGATGCCGATTCATCGGCTGAACAGTAACTTGACTAAACATAAAAAAGAACTGTGGCATTTTGTTCCCTTTATGTTTTTATCGGCAGCCTTACTGCCTGAATACTTCGCACCGATTCTTACTTTAATCGGTGCTGTTTTTGCTGTCAAAAGCAAAATAAAAAAACGTAACTTCTTACAAAAAGAAGATAAATTCACAGCATCAATCTTTATTTTTATTCTCTGGATGATTGTAGGTGTGATTTTCACAAACTCCTTTATTTCAAGCCTTTCTTCCCTTGCAACATGGCTTTTGATGTTCGGGGGATACCTTTTTATCCTTGAAAATATTGATTCTCAGAACAAGCTTGACAATGTCATTTTCGCAGGTGCTCTCTCAGGCGGTATTACAGGTTTTATCGGAATTGTTCAGATGTTTCTTTTCCACTAC
The DNA here is from genome assembly GCA_017442445.1 of Clostridia bacterium. Taxonomy (GTDB): domain Bacteria; phylum Bacillota; class Clostridia; order Oscillospirales; family Acutalibacteraceae; genus RGIG2945. Next base: position 4,216 of record JAFRZS010000218.1, on the reverse strand, counting down.
GGTGATTATCTTATAAAAGGTCTCAGAGATTTCTTTAATCCTCTTTGGAAACCGCTTAATATCGCCGTTGCGAAATTCGGAATAGCTATACTTCCCGACTCACTCGTCGCACATTTTCCGAGAACAGAGTTCACCTCAATTGAAGAGCGTGCAAGTGCTACCTTCTCAAATCCGATATTCTTTGCGGTTTTCATGGTTATAATGTTGCCTTTTGCAACTCACTGTTTCTTATTCGCAAAAGAAAAGAAGCACAAAATCACGGGACTTATTTCCATGATCATGATACTCGGCGGTACGGCTGTTTCATACTCAAGAGGTCCGTACATAGCTTTAGCTGTTGTATTTCTCATGCTTCTCTTCCACGGCAGAAAAAATATATTAAAGCTGTTTTATCTTGCAGCTCCAATACTTGCTGCAATCTGTATTTTTGCATCCGGCACAATCAAACGTATTTTCACTTTATCAAGCAGTACGGATGTGTCTGTAAACCTAAGAGTTAAAATATGGGAAGCCTCTCTTGATATGTTTGCAAAGAAGCCGATTTTCGGTTACGGTACGGGATTTAACAACATACGCGATATGCTTCACAATACATATAATATCAAGCAACCGCACTCTCACAATATTCTCATGGAGATTTTGCTTGAAAACGGAATTATCGGTGGTCTTCTCTTCCTTGCCGTCGGAGTGCTGTTTGTGATAAATATGTACAAGTTATATAAGCATCACAAGGAAGCAAGAAGCTATGCACTTACACTTTTTGCATCGGTAACAGGCTTTTTCCTATGCGGCATGACCGACTGCCTTTTCTACGGATTGAAGCCTCTGCAATACTTTATGATGATTCTTGCACTTTCTCAGGCTGCTTTAATTATTTTTCAAAAATCAAAAAACAGTCAGACAGAAGAAAATACCTGATTACATAAAAACCTCTGAATTCTCTATAGCAAATTCAGAGGTTTTTTTCTCAATAAATCATTTGTTAATTTTTAACAAAAAAACACAGCATTTTTTTACATGAATTATTTTTATTTTTCTGTTTGAGAATTATTTTTCAGAAAAAATATATTAAAATAATTATGATTGGAGGATACTATATCCTAAAAATAATCTTTATGATACGAAAGGAGTCCAATCTATGAAAATCTGCAAAAAATTTGTAGCGGTTTTAATGGCAATGCTTATGGTATCTTCTCTCTTTGCTATTATCCCGACTGCAAGCGCGGCGGTAATCTCTAACCCCGACTATATCGGTGCTAAAGATTACAAAATCACAAACCCCTATGCATCAGTTGACTGGGATTCATGGGAAATCTATCGCGGTGCAACTCACATTCACTCAAACATCAGTGACGGTGACGTTGACTTTGCCGACATGATAGAAGGTTACTATGAAAAAGGTTATGATGCAATCGCTATGACTGACCACGGTACAGTTAACTACGGTTGGTCTGAAGCTAAGCACAGACACGCAATCTTTGCGTATCAATTAGCAACTCACGGTGAAGCACGCGGTGTTTCAAACGCAAGACATGCTCAGATTTTACAGGGTATCGGCAGAGACGGTCAGAAAATGATCGACATTCCTCTCGGTAATGAGCTTAACGGTGCTTGTCTTAAAAAAGTTCACGTTAATAACTTCTTTGCTGATGCAGGCGACGGCTACATGGGTATGGCTGAAACTTGGCCCACAAGCGCTGTTGAAAAGAGCCATAACGCAGGCGGTCTTACACACCTTAACCACGTTGGTGAGTGGAGCGGTGCTGACGAAGACATCGGTGTTTATGACGACGATTTCCTTTCCGATTTCGTACAGATCTTTGAAGACTATTCTTCATGTGTCGGTATGGAGCTTGTTAACAAGGGCGACGGAAGAACAAGAAACGACAGATATCTCTATGACCAGATGCTTATGCGTTTAGCACCTCAGGGCAGAAACATCTTCGGCTTCTGCGAAGACGATGCTCATGAGCTTGATCAGATCGGTAAGGGTGTTCAGTTCTTCGTAATGCCTTCAAACTCAGCAGCTAACGTAAGAACAGCTATGACAAACGGTACTTTCTTCGCTTCTTCAAGATCATCTCGTGGTGAGCTCAGCGGTTACGCTACATCAACAGCTTATGATTTCCCCTATGTAACAAGAGTTGATGTTGATGAAGAAACAGACCAGATCAGCTTTGAAATTGACGAAGCTCACACAGGTTTCATCGTTGCTGACGGTAAGACTATTGATGAAATCGATTGTTCAGACGGAACAGCAACTTTCGATCTTAACGAGTACGAAAAACATATCAACAGATATGTAAGAATTTACTTCATCGGTAACGGCGGTATCACATACGTTCAGCCCTTCCTTCTCTCTTCATCACCTTTCAAGAGAGCAACAACTCAGTTCACAACAAATGTTAAGGGCGCAAATGTTGTTGTAAATAACAGCAACGGCGATACAATCCTTCCTATCAATAATGATTATATGTATATCCTCGATGCAGGTACATATACATACACAGCTACTTGCCCCGGTTATGATGCAGTATCAGATACATTTACAGTTACTGCAGAAAATATCGCAAATGCGACTCAGAAGAAGATTGCACTACCCTTTGTTGATAAGTTTGCAGGTTCAAAAGTAACATTCTATGTTCCTGAAACCATCTATCTTGCACCTAACTCTTCAACAAACTTCCAGTATTATGCTGACAGAGCAAACACAACAAACGGTGTTCTTACTTCAAGTGCTACTGATGCTACAGGCGACATCTACTTTGCTTGTGGTGACGCAACAGCTGTTACAATCAAAGTAAGCTCCGTTTCATCTGCTAAGGGCGGCTCATACAACTATGTATCAGGTGCTAAGGCAACCGGTCAGTCCTTCACAGGTACTATCACATCAGGTGCTCTTTCATCAGGTATCGGCACAAACTCAGGTACAGTTATAACATGGACTGCAACCTACACATTGGCAGACGGTTCAACTAAGACAGCTACTGCATATTCTTATGTTTACAGACCTTCAAGTTCAAGCATTGCTGTAGGTATCGACCACGAACACAGTTATTCAACAAACGTTGAAAACATCGGTATCTTCTGGGGCGCAGGCTTCAATTCGATATCCGGCGGTACTCACTCTTGTAGCATAAACTTCCTTACAGCAGCTCCCCCGACTTCATCAGTCGGAACATCATCATTCGAAAACTACTGGGTAGCAGCAACTGATGGCGGTTCAAGCTATTACGAAAAGGATCACTCCTCAAACGCAGCTGACGAACACATCAAACACAGCGGTGCAGGTTTTGTAACAGTTGATACAAGCCGTACAACAAATCTTTCAGAGGTTCCGACACTCCAGATCGGTTTCTGGCAGTTCAACTCTGACGGTGACGGAAATGTTGATCTTTCTATCAAAATGATAGAAGAAGACGGTACTGAAACATCATTGTGTTCAGGCAACTATAGTGACCTTGGTGAGATTTACAACAGTAAGATTGATTACAATCTTGAAGAAAACTCTACAGGCTCAGCTCAGCTTACTTTCTATGCTTACTCGGATACATCTCGCGGAAGCAGACACAACTACAACGGCTATTACCTCTATATTGGAGTTACAGCTGTAAATAAGGATGCTTTGAGAACCACTTACAACGAAGCAATCAGCAAGGCTTACAACAAAGCTTACTATGATGCTTCTGCTTACAGCACACTTACATCTGCTCTTAAGACTGCAGGTACAGTTCTCGGTAATCCCACAGCTTCTCAGGCAAGTATCAACAGCGCAAAAACATCTCTTGCAAACGCTATGGCTAAGATGAAGCGTATAGGTGCTCCTACAATTGATACTTCTAAAAAATTAGTTTACGGTCTTAAAGAAAACCTCACAAATCTTGACGGTATATTCACAGCAGACGAAGGTTATCTTGTATCTTTCGAAGGCACAAAGATTGCTACAGGTACAAAAATCAGCCTTACAGCTGACGGAAAGACAACAGAGTACAAAGCTGTTATTTTCGGTGATATTGACGGCAACGGTATTGTTAACGGTGACGACAGCTTCCTCTTGACATTGGCACTTAACGGTCTCTTGACAGCTGATGATTTTGACGAGGCAGCAGTTTTCGCAGCAGACGTAAACTTCGACGGTGCTGTTGATGCAGCTGACCTTGACCTCATCACTAAAGCAGGTCTTAAGCAGCATACAATCAATCAGAATCCTGATGGT
>JAFRZS010000217.1 GCA_017442445.1 Clostridia bacterium | reverse complement strand
GCAGTTTTTACACCGTAACAGCCTGATCCGAGGTATATCGTATTAAGATATGCTTCTAATATTGCTTCTTTGTTGTAGTTCTTTTCAAGGTTGAGTGCTGAGAGAATTTCATTGAACTTTCTGACAAATGTAACATCTTTTTCATCTTTTACATTTTTGATGAGCTGCTGTGTTATAGTTGAGCCGCCCTGTCCTTCATTTTCCGGGACGATAAGTACAGAAATTGTTCTTCTCCAGTCAACACCGCTGTGCTCATAAAATCTTTTATCTTCTATAGCAACAAAAGCATTCTGAAGATGCTTGGGCATTTTGTCAGAGTTTATCCATTCGCGGTCAACTTCGCTTTTTAATCTTGCGATTTCAACATCTTTTCCGTCATCGTCCTTCGCATAGATTATAGAGGTCTGTCGCTGATTCTTTTTAGCATCTGAAAGGTCAGTTATCTTTTCTCCGTTAACAATCATAACAATGTTTGTAATCATGTAACCGGCTATAATGCAAGATGTAGCGAAACCTACAATCAGACATGAAATCAATACTACTGAAAGTCCTCTCAGAAATGATCTTACGGGTGATCGTTTCTTGTTATCTTGTTTAGTTTGTGACTTGTTTTTATTCATAAGAAACATTCCTCCTTATAGACTTTTATATTATAACATATATTTTCCTATTTGTTTATCCTTTTTTTAAAATTTTTTATAATTTTAATGTTTTCTTCAGAATATTTTAAAAAATCAAAACAAAAATAATACTAAAAACTTAGGAGTGTATAAAATGAATAGATTTTTAACAAGTTTTTTCTTCACATTATTGCTTGTTTTTTCAATAATAACTTTAAGTTCGGAATATAAAACCGCAGAAAAAAGCGTTAAAAATGTATCGGAAAGTTACTCTCTTATGGACTATAACGGTAAACTTGCTGTGTTTAAAAATAATTCGGATATGCCTGTCAGAATTTTCAATGTTTACTTGGATAATTTACCGGAAAGCGATAAAGCTGACTTAAAAAAAGGCATCACCTGTAAAGATGATGCCGAGTTAAAGCGACTTATTGAAGATTACACAAGTTAAACAACCTTTTAGGCGATTGAGCATAATAACCGCTTTAATACTGTAGAGAACTTAAGTCTTTCAATTTTCTTAGGTGAAATTATATTTACTGTTTCTAAAATTTCTGAACCGAGCGAAATTTTTACGGTACCGAGAATCTGACCTTTTTCAACAGGAGCTTCTACATCAAGAGAGAGCGAAATATCCTGCTTTAATTTATCTTGATTTGATTTTTCTATGAGAATTTTTTTACTGTTATCTGAAATTGGTTTTACAGTATTTTCTGTGCCGAAGAGAACATTAACATCTGTTAATAAATTTTTGTCAATCTGCGGTGTTAGTGTTACATAATGTGCAAATCCCCAATCAAGTAAATTCCTTGCAGTGTCAAACCTGTCGGCACTGCTGCCGCTGCCGAGAACAACGGCAACAAGATGAGTATCTCCTCTTTTTGCTGTTGCTGAAAGACAGTGTCCTGCCTTCCCTGTCATTCCTGTTTTAAGTCCTGTTGCGCCTTTGTAAAAGCGAACAAGCTTATTTGTATTGACAAGTTCTGTTTTTCCGTCACGCAAGGAATCCATCCAAATTGTTGTGAACTCAGTTATAAAATCGTGCTTCATAACTTCTCTTGACATTAAGGCTATATCGTGCGCAGTTGTGTAATGGTTTGTTGCAGTATCATCAAGACCTGTGCAATTCTCAAAATGTGTATTTTTCATTCCTAACTCTTTTGCTCTCTTGTTCATCAGCTCAACAAAAGCGCTTTCGCTTCCTGCTAAAAACTCGCCAAGTGCTGTACAGGCGTCATTTGCACTGCTGACACATGTTGCTTTCAACATTTCTTTAACTGTCATCGTTTCCCCTTCTTTGAGCCATATCTGTGATCCGCCTTTTGATGCCGCAATCGGAGAAACAGTAACTTTTGAAGTCATTGAAATATCGCCTCTGTCAATTGCTTCGCACACTAAGAGTATAGGCATAATTTTTGTTACAGATGCAGGCGGTAATTTTTCATTTTCATTTTTCTTGAAAAGTATTTTTCCGGTTGAAATGTCCATAAGAATTACTGATTTTGCTTTAATCTCAATACTTGCGTCCTCCTGTGCGCTTACTGTTATACTTGCAGAAAGCAGAAATAAAAGTACAAAAATGATTGAAATAATTTTTTTCACATAAATCCCTC
>JAFRZS010000216.1 GCA_017442445.1 Clostridia bacterium | reverse complement strand
TTTTATACTACGAACAAACCTCACCGCTCGGCGTACCTTTGTACGCCTTCGGGCATACAAAATTAAGGCTGAAGCCTTGATTTTGCTCGGTTTGTCCGTTCTTCATCTTTTTTTCCTATCCCCTTAAAACAGAGGCTGTAAAAAAATTCGTTTTTTTACAGCCTCTGTTTTTAAATAAACTTCTTTATTATTTTTCTGAGCTTCAGCATCAAAGAATACAGTACTTTATTCTTTGACGATTTCTGCAAAACTTTAGTCGCAAACAGGAAAAGCTTTGAACGGCGTTTCACACTCTTGCCCGAATATTTCTCAATTATCTCTATCACTCTCTGTGAGGCTCTGTAATACACCACTTTCACAAAATGAGTGATACTGTCAAGATAATCCTCCTGACCTGTCACAAAGTCATTGAAGCAGACATAATCAACATTGTCATAATCTTTGAAAGCTTCTTTGATTTTTAAGTTTAACTCCTTGTTGAATTCATGTCTGTTGTCATATGCTTTCTGTGTATTTGCAAGACATTCCTTTTCAGAACCAAGCATCAGCACCAGTACGGTTTCACTGCTGAGCTTTGCTCTTATTTCCTTAAGATTTTCAACTATCTCATCAGCAGAAAGACGACCGCAATAGGTATATTGTGCTTTGAATTTATCAATTATTTCGTCTGTAAATTTGCAGTTTGATGTGTTCAATTCTCCGCTTATATAACCGCCCCTGTTTTCATCAGAGGTCAGGTCATAGCACCAATCGCCGTAGGCAACGGTTTCACCTGTTTTGCGCTTATAAACACCTAAAAGCGGGTCTGTGAATGTACTGAAAAACACAATATTATATTCTCCGTCAAACATAGAGGTGGAATACATATCCTTGTCACCAAACGGCAATTCCGAAACTATTTCGTCTTTTCTGTCTTGCGGTAAATCGTTTTGCAAGATGTGTAGAGTATGGTTTCGGGATTTTATAAAAACTCCTGTTTCCTCGTTGATATAATTAAACTCATCATCAATCATGCTGTCATCTTCAAGATAAGTTATTATACCTGACAAATCGCACGGTCCTTTGAAAAGAATTTTCACATTATTTGAATTTTTCTTTGTCTGCTTATTTCCGCTACCCTCCTGATTTATCCATTCAGGCGTAACATTCTTTTCAAGAGTACCCGAAACCTCTCCGACTATTTCAATTTCAGGAAAACCGAGTTCGGAATATACATACTGCTCTATGCCCATTCCCATTGTTCTGCACGAAAACAGGAAATGCTCTGCTCTTGCATCTTTTATCGCAAAAAATCCGACTATTCCGTAATCGCCGTATCTGTCGCTGACCTTAACATAGCCGGACCTTGTGTTTTTGTCTTCAAGAATTGTTTTCAATTCTTCTTTTGACGCTCTGTTTTTAGTAAAATTGAGTCTGTTGGTGCGCATTATGAGCTCGTGTATTCTTTCAAACTCCGACTCCCAATTCTCAACGATTTCAAGCTTTATTGCACTTGAATATAAAAACTCTTCATTTGAAGAAAAACTTTCCTTTTCTGAAAACTTCTTTTCAAGTATTCTGTACTTTTCAAGCCTTGTCATACCTTCATCAGAATCTGCCGTTTCACTTGCCTGAGCTGTAATGTTTTCAATCTCCGAAGGCAGACAGGTAGTAATTTCAGGACTGTAAAACTCCGCTTCATTAAGGTTATTTTCACTATCATCAATAAACGCAACATTAACAGGTCTTAATCCCATATTTTCAATCATGTTTTTTATTCTGACACCTTTAGGTTCCCAGTTGATTGACGGAAATACAAAATACTCCCATACACCAAGTTCTTTCAGTTTGTTTTCACAGACAGAAAAATCATTTTTGGAGCATATTGAGTTTATAATTCCCTTTTTAGAAAGAGCTTTAACCAACGAAATATTAGAAGGTATTATTTCAATACCCTCTTCGCTTATTGTACCTTTCCAAAAAGTATTATCAAGATCCCATATTATAAGTTTTGTGTTTTTTAAATCCACACTTTTCATCACAAACTCCGATTATTTTAATTTTACGGTATGCCTGAGGGAATCAAAGCAGACTCACTATCAAAACCTTCGGTCTTCCGCCCGAAAATAAACTGACATCTATCTTCACGCGGACACCTCATCCATCAAAATCATACATAAAATTTTATCATAAATACAAAAAAACTACAATACCTAAAAAATTTTAAATACTTTTCAAAAAAATTGCATTTACCCCTTGCAAAATGATTTAGTTTGTGGTATTATACCAAAGGTGCTTGAAAAACAGCACAAAATCCGGGTGTGGCGCAGTTGGTAGCGCGCTTGACTGGGGGTCAAGAGGCCGTGAGTTCAAGTCTCGCCACTCGGACCATAACCGCTGAAACAAAGATGTTTCAGCGGTTTTTCATATTTTTATACAAAAAACGAGGCCTCTTGATTTTTAGGGTAAATTTAAAAAATCAAGAGGTCTTAAAAATGAAAGAAATCAAACTGAATTTAGGTGCAACAATTTCCGATACCTTTAATGATTTTATTGTTGCAAGAAAAGCAAAAGGACTTGCCGACAAAACTCTGACAAGTTATCAAAGCCACTTCAAAGCAATCGCGCGCCACTTGGATATCACGCAAAACATTGAAGATTTAAGCAAAAGTGAAACCGACAAAATGATAGCAAGTATGCGCGACAGCGGTCTTTCTGCCAATAGCATAAACAGTTATACAAGGTTGTTAAAAGCATTTCTGTCTTGGTGTAACGAAGAAGATATAACTCAATACAACATCAAAATATATCGTGGTGAAGAAACCATAAAAGAAACATACACAGACAGAGAACTGGCCATTCTGTTGAAAAAGCCAAAAGTCCGCGAATGCAGTTTCGGTGAATATCGCGATTGGGTGATTATAAATTTTCTTTTAAACAGCGGTTGCCGCGCCGCGACTATCAGAGCAATACAAATCCGCGACCTTGATTTAGACTGCGGAACAGTACATTATAGGCATACAAAAAATCGTAAACCTCAAGTCATACCGCTTTGTAGTGAAATGATAAAGATATTGAGAGAATATTTGCGATTTAGGCGCGGCGCAGATACTGACCCTTTATTTTGCACGGAATATGGTTTGCCGCTTACGGAAAACGCGTTGCGGAAATCAATTGTTAGATATAACACGCGGCGCGGAATAAGCAAAACAAGTATTCATTTATTCCGTCATACCTTTGCAAGAAAATATTTAATTGATTGTGGCGGCGATGCATTTACTCTGCAAAAATTATTAGGTCACTCAACCTTACAAATGACAAAACATTATTGTACTATATTTGATGCGGACATAACCAAGAATTATGATAACTTTTCACCCCTTGCACAAATCAAACAAGGAAAAGAGCGAATAACTTTGAAAAAACAGCATCAGAAAGGCTTGTAATCCACTTTTGAACTTATACCAATAGAAAGCGGCAATCCAACAAATAAATCAAGATATACACCAACAGCCAAAAGGAAACGAGCAGAAGATTTTTTTCTTTCTTCTGCTCGTAGTTTTCTTAAAATACAAACTCACCTTTTGGTATGTTTATTCTTTGAGTTGGTCGCTTTTTACCCTCTGCTTTTGGTGAGGTAATGCAAATAACTTTTTCAGGATAAAGTGTTTCATTATTTATAGAAGTATTTTTCTCAATATCTCTATTATTTATTTCTATATTCTCTGCCGTATCAGTTTGTGCGGTTTGCGGTGTTATAACATCGTCTGCCGCAAAGTCATAGCCGTCAATCGTGTTGTCTTTTTTTGTCTGCGTAACGCGTTGTGGCGTTTCATAGAAATCAAAAGTGTTACTTTCACCGCGTTGTACAAGATAGCCTTTATCTATCAGTTTTACAAATTGGTCGCGGTATGTGGAGGACGGCATTCCAATCGATTGTCGAATTGCTGCAGGTGAAAGCGCAAGCATAAAGCCGTCAGCGTTGGACGCAAGGTATAAATACAGCATAAGTGAGTGCGCCCCGAGGTCGCGCGCCGCAGCTTGCCAATTAGCGTTTTTTATTCCGAGGAAATCAGCCGTGGCGCGCTCACGGTTGATTTTAATATTCCTCTAATTAGGATATGTTATGTTGGGCATATCTTTTTTCTCCTTTTTCTCTTAAATTTTATTTACCTAAATTATTTAAACGGTCGTTCAAATCTTCGATTGCCGCAATAATTTCAGAAGCATCAACCGTTATATTTAAACGCTGAATTACTCTGTCAGCGATTGCGTCAATTTCCTTGTCAGACAGGAGCTTTTCTTTCATCATATCCTTTTGCTATTGATACTATAACATAATATCTCCTGTTTTTTCAGCGACTTCAAGCCAACGGTCGAACATAGACTTTTCCATAGTTTTTTCTCCTTTTTATAATTATTCTATAAGTTCATATTTTTTACTTACATATATATTATACAAAAAATTTTATTAAAAATCAAAAAAGACCGCCTGACGGTGAACATAGAATTTCATATATACGGAACGGGGTATATTTCGGGAAAAACATAAAATTAAAAACAAATAAATGAAATGTGTGAGCAAAACCGCGAAAACGAGTGATTTTTATTAAATCGTCACCGTTTTCATGTGTTTTGCTTTGTTTTTAATCGTTTTACATAAAAATAATTCGTTTGTATGAAAAACAAACAATTTCAATTCGTTTGCAATTATTTTCGTCGAAATGCTTGACAATATATATA
>JAFRZS010000215.1 GCA_017442445.1 Clostridia bacterium | reverse complement strand
TGTCAATAGATTTTTTAATATTTTTTTAATTTTTTTATCTTTGGTCAAGGTATGATACTCTGGACATAATTGTATCCATTTTTGCATTCATTCCGTAGCAGTTTGACATACCGTCTGTTACTTCAACAGGTGCCACTTCAACCTGATCCTCTGCGCATACATAAAGAACGACCTCTTCATCTGCTTTGAGTTCAACTGTGTATTCATCGCCGTTTTGTGTGAACGGTCTGTCTGACTTTACCTCGCCCTCAAATGCGGCTTTAATTACGCAAGGCTCACCTGCAAGACTCTTTACTCTTACCCAGAGTAATTTTCCGTCACGGCGTGATGCAGATACTCTGAATGCACCTTCAGCACAAAGATTATCAATAGTTGCGTCCTTCCACTTGTCAGGCATTGCGGGGAAAACATGAATATTTTTATTCCAACTCTGAATCAACATATCAAGCATCGCATTTGCGGCTGATAAAGGAGTTTCCAATACTGCGCCGCCGTCTTCCTTATACATTGTGTTGGGTCTTAAAAATCTTGACCACAATGTTGAAAGATAATGGAGTGCTCTGTTGCCGTCCTGAAGTGTTGCAAACATTGATGCGGCTCCTGTTTCGGAATAGCCTTCAAGCTTTTCGGGCATTGAGTGCCAATGCTCAACAGATGTGATTATTCTCTCGCTGTCCTTCTCGTCATAGGGATTGAGAAGGTGTAAGGGATAGAACATCAGAAGATGTGAAAAATGTCTGTGTGACTTTGCCATAGGATAATTTTTTGAAATATGGAAGCCTTCCTTCTCGTTCTGAGGATAGGGTGTAAGTTTATCAAGAATATAGTGCCACTCACCCATCTTTTCATCGCTCTGTCCTAATATCGTACAGATTTCAAGAAGGGTCTTACAGCCCCATCTGATAAGTGCGAGGTCATAGTTGCAGTCTTCGTCAACAATGCCGTATTCAGGTGATGAGGTCGGCATTAAATGTAATATACCGTTTTCATCAGGCTTTAAGAAATACATATAATACTGCATTGTGCGTTTGAGCAAGGGATAAATGAGGTCTTCTAAAAGCTCTTTATCCATTGTCATTCTGTAATGCAGATAACAACAATGTAAAATCCAAGTGAGATTTCCGAGTTCAACATATCCCTCTTTATCTCTGCCCGGTACTGCTACCTTTGAGTCAAGTGTTGCAGTTGTATTTGAGCCGATACCTGCACAGTCTTTTCTGTAAGGTTCGTCAACATTATTTATAAGTGTCTGATATTCAGCCTTAAGCGTTCTCCAGAGAGATTCTGCTATCTCAAGCTGATTTGACGGATACATAGGCTCGTATGTAAGCTGAACATTCAGATTCCAGAATGCAGCCGGCCATGATGTTGTAGTAAGCCACGGGCCTATTGTGTCAATAATTCTTCCGTTCTTTCTTGTTGCGGAAGCCATTTTATATATCTGAATCCAATAGAAGCTTTCAAACACGCTGTCGGAGATTGATACAAAGCTTCTCTGGAAGCAGTCATGCCACCATTTGATATGGTCTTCTCTGACTTTATTTTCATTTGCTTTTGCTTCAAGAATATTGCTCTTTGCAAGGTTTATTGAGCCGTTGGTTTCAGGAGATGTTGTAACGGATATATATAATTTTCTCACACCGTTTTCATTTGTGTTAAGCCATGCGGTTGAATAATCTCCGCCGCAGTATTTTGGCTGTGTGCAGATGTTAATTCCGTCTGAGATGCTGAAAAAAGCTGTTTTTGAATTTTCGTAATCGTGGTTGTAACGTCTCATGTCAGCTTTTTTGCGCATCATTGTCTGACGGGGACTTTCACACATCTCAGGACACCATAAGAAAGAGCTGTCCTTTTCGCCTTCTGTGGTTTTCCACTCGAAGATAATAACGTCTTTTTCAGATGCGACATATGCAGAATACTCAACCTCGCCGCAGGTAGTTTCTATTTTACCTGTAGCAGTTGCATTATATATATCAAGACGCATATTACCGCCCTTGACTTCACCGACGGTTTTTAAAACAAAATCACCTATAGGAAGTCTGGGTGTCTGGAACATTTTATCATTAACGTGTACACCCTTAGCAGGTCTGTTATCATAGACACCTGTATGACCGAGTTTTATTATGATATTGTCAACCTCATTGTGATACAAAAGTGCGCCTAATGTTCCGTTTCCGAGATAAGCACCCTCGTCCCATTTATGAGGTAAATCGTCACACACGATATCGTGACGTGACATAAATTTTTCCCAATCGATTACCCTTTTCATCAAAAAGTATCCCCCAAAATTGCTTTATTCAGCTATAACTCTTACATCGTTTTCGTCATTAACTATTGTAATTTTGCTCAACGGATTTCCGACATTATCAACAATCACTGTTGCGATTGTATCTTCAATTCTGCGTCTGATAACATTTCTTAAATCTCTTGCGCCTCTTGAATTTTCACCCATGAGCTTAACAAGAGTATTCGGTACATCTGCTTCCCAAGTGAAAGTGATGCCTTTATCAAGTAACGGTTCTTTCAGCTCGTCCATCATCAGAACTGCGATTTTTTCGTAATTTTCATCAGTCAGGTCATTGAAGACGACTATTTCATCAACTCTGCCTATAAATTCAGGTCTTAAGAAGTCCTTCAGGCCTTTCATCGCTTTTTCCTTAGACAATTCACTCTTTGACTTTGCAAAGCCGAGAGCGCCTTCCTTGCGGTCACTGCCC
>JAFRZS010000214.1 GCA_017442445.1 Clostridia bacterium | reverse complement strand
CGGTTCGGATTATTACCGTCACCCTAAGAGAGGAGAATAAAAATGGAATATAAAATGCAGTTAACCCAGGAAGAAATTGATATACTCAACGGTTCCAAGGGTGAAACAATGGCAAAGGTTATAAAAAGCCTTATACTCTACGGTGACGCATTCGGTGCAACAAGATTTGTACCCGTAAGCGGAAAAGGACATATCGTTACAAGCTTCGGTATTTCGATTCTTCATCCCGTATTCTCACTTATGGACGAGCTTATCAACGCAGGTTTAAAGGTTGATGCAGGATTTACTGCAGACCCGAAACCCGTTGACCATGCTAATGTTAAATCAAATTTCCTTGAGAAATTTATCTTTGATAAAAAACTTTACGGCCTTCAGGCAAAATATGAAGGTCAGCTTGAAAAGTTAGGTCTTGAAAGCAGAGATTCCTTCTCATGTACCTGCTACATGGACGAAATGGGCAACATTCCCGAAAAAGGTCAGATTCTTTCTTGGGCAGAGTCCTCAGCAGTTGTATATGCAAACTCCGTAATCGGTGCAAGATGCAACAGAAACTCAGGTATTATTGAATTGTTCGGTTCTATCTTAGGAAAAGTACCCGAATTTGATTTACTTACAGACGAAGGCAGAAAAGCTAAGTGGATTATTGAAGTCAAGACAAAAGAGCTTCCCGAAGCACAGGTGTTGGGTTCAGCAATCGGCATGAAGGTAATGGAAGATGTACCGTTCATCAAGGGACTTGACCGTTTCTTAGGTACAGAGCTTGACAACAAAACAAAGGCATACCTTAAGGATATGGGTGCCGCAACAGCATCAAACGGCGCGGTTGGTCTTTATCATGTTGAAAACCTTACTCCCGAAGCAGTTGAACAGGGAACAGATATCATCAATGCCGATGCTAAAGTTTATGTAATTGACGAAGCAGAGCTTGAAAGAGTAAAGAACAACTATCCGAACATCTGGAAAAAGCCTGATGCTAAAAAGCCGTCAGTATGCTTCATCGGTTGTCCGCATCTTTCGTTTGAACAGCTTTGCGACTGGACAGACAAGTTTGAAAAAGAACTTAATAAGCAGGGCAAAAAGAAAGTAAAACTCAACACAATCATGACAGCAGCTCCCGCAGTGCTTGAGAGATTTAAGAAAGAAAAGAAAGACCTTTATGAAAAGCTCACAAGCTTCGGAATACATCTTTCATACATCTGTCCTCTTATGTATATGTCAAATCCGCTTTGCAAGATAAAGCCCGTAATCACAAACTCAAACAAATTGCGTACATATACAACAGCAAGATATTTCACAGATGCTGAAATTGCAACAATCGCAGTAAAGGGAGGTTTGGAATAATGACAAAGGTATTTAAAGGACGCCCTGTTATCGCAGGTAAGTTAGAAAGCTGTGAAGCAGTTGTAACAAAGAACGGAATGAATACACTTGCATCATTCCAGAAAAGTGTTTTAGAGGGCAAGAAAGATGTTATCTGCTCCGACCAGAACAACCCCGACCTTTACAACAAAAAAATCAACGATGTAGCACTCTGCCTTCCGCAGTCAATCGGTTCAACAACAGGCGGAATGGTACTTTATACAGCAAGTGCATTGAACGTAGCACCTAAAGCTATGCTCTTCCCACATACAATTGACTCATTGGCAGCTGCAGGTGTTATTCTTGCAGATGTATGGACAGACAACTCAATCGTAACTGTTGATAACCTCGGTGACGAATTCCTTGACTACGTAAAAGACGGAATGAAAATCACAATCGATACAGACGGCACAGTAACGGTTGAATCATAAGAGAATAAAAAAATCAAGCACTCAACAGAGTGCTTGACAATCTACAAGAATATGGTATAATATAAATGAAATAAGGCGAACCGAATAGACGGTTGACCTTAGTTGTTGTTAAAAAATAACCGCAACCTTTGGCTGAGGGCGGTTATTTTTTTATGCTTGTTATGTAACCCGTGGCTACAATAAGTATCAAAACTAAAAGAATATAATACTCCATAGCATCACCCCCCTAAATAACATCAGAGGGCAAATACCCTCTGAATAAGAGGGTCAACCGCCTACCGTTGTAGATTCGCCTTATTCCGACAAGAATTATAGCAGATAGTATCAGTAGAGTCAAGATACATAATATTATGCTCGTAAAAAACAGTTGCAATAATATAAAAATTGAGTGTCAAAAGGACGATTCTCTTGACACACCTGAAATTAGAATACAAGCTCAAAGGTGCGGTGATTTCATCGTACCTATTTTTTTGTTGAAAAAATTCTTTAACTGTGCTATTATGAAATTGACCTGAATGTAATAAAGTAAGATTTTAGTGTCAATAACTTCGTCAAATTTAAATATGATTGGAGGAAACGTTATGAAGAAAAACACAAAAGTACCCAAAATACCTATCATAATTGTATCTGCTATTTTGCTCTTTTATATAATTTTTGGTGCTTTGTTGTATATAGAATTAAAGTCTATCGGTAAGCAGTATATAACCACAGATATTGCAAATTACGGAATTTATAAAGGAAATTATGATAATGAAACTGTTGAAAGTTTTATTACAGGATTTTTTCCGGAAAAGATAGATGAGAATTTTTCTGACGTAAAGTATTCCTATCGTGCACAAAAGGGTGATAGCTATGCATATGAAGCATATCTTGAATTTGTTGTAACAGATAAGGAGCGATATAAAGCGATTTGTGAAAAATATACTTCGGAATTAGAGGGCAAGGAATTTCCCTATGCAAATATATTTACAGAATATATAATAGAGGATGATCTTGATCCATGGAAAGACGATGATGGTGAAATACAGATTGAATATGCTGAAATCGGAAAAATTTTATGCAGTGAAAAAGAGCAGAGAATAATTTTTGTGGCATTAGGTGTATATGATGGCGGAATGGTAAACACAGACTTTTTGAATGTATATTTTAATCGTTTCAATATAGATCCGTTGAAATACGGCGAAACCGGAAGTTCTTTTATTTAATAACACAAAGGATGTATTTTTATATTTAAGCTCAAAGGTGCGGTGGTTCATCGCACCTATTTTTTTGTTGAAAAAATTTTACATATGTGGTACTATTATAAAAGAAACAAAAAAACTTTAATCAACAAAAACAGGCAAGAAAAATTGCCTTATATTATAATTTTGGAGGGAAAGAAAATGAAAATTGCTTTAATCGCACATGACAAAAAGAAGAATGAAATAACAGAACTTGCTATAAAGTATCAGGATGTTCTCAAAAACTACGAACTTTATGCAACAGGAACAACAGGCACTCTTATTATGGGTGAAACAGGACTTAAAATTAAAAGAATGAAGAGCGGTCCTCTTGGCGGTGACCAGCAGATTGGCGCTATGCTTGCAGACGGCGAAATGGATCTCGTTATTTTCCTTCGTGACCCGTTGACAGCACAGCCTCACGAACCTGATGTATCAGCATTGTTGCGTTTATGTGATGTACAGCAGATTCCTCTTGCAACAAATATGAGCAGTGCAATTGTTATGCTTGAAGCCTTAAAAGACGGAACATTTATCAAGCTTTAATACCTGAGGAGATTATCTTATGGAACTTATGCAGCGTCTCGGAACAATCTTGACTGACGAATATGTTGACAGCTATATTGAGCAGATTTTAAAATATCCGGGCTCTTGCGACAATGTATGGATTCCGACTATGTACGGTTTTCCGTCGCTTGAAAACCACAGAAAATATGCAGATTTCTGGAAAGCGGCTGCGGAAAAATTCAGAAAAAACGGCATAAGTGTGTCTATGCAGATAAGCAATTCCATAGGTCACGGAAAATATATGTCGGCTCGTGATTGCTCGGGTTTGGTATATGAAGGCTCACCTGTTGAAAAAATGGTGGGTCCTGACGGTATTGTTGCTGATTACTGTTTCTGTTGGAGAGGAAAGAATTTCAGAAAATATCTTCTTGAAGAAATTTCTTACTACACAGAAATAAAGCCTGATTGTATATGGGTTGACGATGATTTCAGAGCATCAAACCATGACCCTGTTCAGTACGGATGTTTTTGTGATGACTGTATCAGAAAGTTCAATGAGAAATATTCCGCGGACTTTAACAGAGAAACTTTAGTTGCAGAAATACTCCACGGCGATATCAAATGGCGTGAAAATTATGTTCAGTTTATCCGTGACGGTCTTTATGATTTGATGTATGAAATCGGAAAAACAGTGCACGAAATTTCACCTGAAACATCATTGGGGTATCAGTACTGCGCACACGGAGCATATACAGGCTACAATTATGATTTCATATTTGATGCTATGAGAGATTCTACGGGGCATAATCCAAAAGCACGTCCCGGCGGCGGAGTTTATAATGATCACAACCCTAATGATATTTTATCAAAATGTGCATCTATGAACTGGCAGAATTCTACATTACCGGACTATGTTGAATGTAAGTGTCCTGAAATTGAAAATACACCGTTCAATGTGTTCGGCAAATCTCCGTCAGGTACTGCATTTGAAACCACATATTATTTTGCAAACGGCAATACCGATATGAGTTATTCAATGATAATGAAGCTCAGTGAACCTATGGAATGGCATTCCAAGGAGTTCGAATTATTCTCACAGCACAGAAGATATTGGGATAAGCTAAGTGAGTTCAATAAGGACAGTTATCAGTCAGGCATTCATTTCTTTATGTCACAAAATATATGGAAAAAAGAACTTGCCGAAAACGAAGGATTTAATGAAATGAATTCAGAACACGCAGGTGTAATGTTCGGACTTCTTCGCACGGCAATACCTATAGCTTATGACAGAAATGATATGTCAATAGTTTATCTTCACCCCGAAACCGCAAAAGTGATTTCAGATGAAGAATTGGAATTTTTGCTTACCAAAAATGTCATAACCGATGCTGAATCAATCGAAATTCTTTTGAATAAAGGTCACGATTTTTCAATCAGAACAAAGCGTTTAAGATATCTTGACATTATGAGAATACATGAAGAATTTACATCTCATAAGGTGAATCCTGAAAATATCGACAGCTTCCATGCAAGTCCTTTTACTGCAGGACGAAGCGAAGTTTATACCATGGATTGCAGAAACGAAACGGCTGAAATAATCGGCGAATTTAAAAATAATGTTGATGCTCTTGAACCGTTTTTCCCTGAAAGTGAAACTCCCTACGGAGTAGCAGAGCTTGTTTTCACAACGGAAAAGGGTGCAAAATGGGCAGTGTCGGGATATGTTCCGTGGAAGGGGAATATACCACTTTTCAAACGCGACCATCAGCTTCGTATTGCAGATTACATAAGCGGTAAAAAACTTTGCGCAAAGCTTTTATCTCCCGTACAGGCTGTTCTTTCCCCGAGAAAAGACAAAGACGGAAAAGTCAGCGTAGTATCAATAACCAACTGCACGATAGGTGAAAGCGGTGAAATGGAGTTGCTTATACGCAATCCCGCAAGTGAAAATTTCACATTTATGAGTCAGTATAACGGCGAGAAAAAACTTGATTTCACAAAAGACGGCGATGATTATATAATAAAAGTACCGTCAATAAATCCCTGGTCAGTCGGTACGGTATTTATAAACTCTAATTAAAGGCGCAAAGGAGACTGCTGATAGTGAGTAATGTTAATATACTTGAGAGTTTTATCACTGGGAAAAAAGCGAATCAGAAATTAAACGAAGATGGATTAGTAATAACAAAAGATTTTATAGCTGTAATAGATGGCGCTTCTAATACAATTAATTTTGATGGTTGTTCAGGTGGTTTGATTGCGAAAAATATATTAGCAGAAGGAATTAGCAAATTAAATAGCGATAT
>JAFRZS010000213.1 GCA_017442445.1 Clostridia bacterium | reverse complement strand
TGTAGATGATAAGATTATCAAAAGAGCGATAGAAGAGAAATCTACATTCACAGAAGTTTCCGAGAAATATATCAAGGAATTCTGGACAGATGCAGAAGGTCTTAATGTAAAAAAAGCAACCTATCATCCTAAAGCAACTGAAAACATTGATGAAATTATCAGTATAGTTTCAACACTTATTGAGAAAGGCTATGCTTATGAATCAAACGGCGATGTATATTTCAGCCCCAAAAAGTTTGATGAATACGGCAAACTTTCACATCAGCCTCTTGAAGACCTTGAAGCAGGTGCAAGAATAAGCGTTGGTGAAATCAAAAAAGAGCCTATGGATTTTGCACTCTGGAAAGCAGCTAAACCTGATGAACCTTATTGGGAATCTCCGTGGGGAAAGGGCAGACCCGGTTGGCATATTGAGTGCTCAGCTATGGTGCGCCGTTATCTCGGTGAAACAATTGATATTCACTGCGGCGGACAGGATCTCATTTTCCCTCATCATGAAAATGAAATAGCACAGAGTGAATGCTGCAACGGAAAGTCTTTTGCGAATTATTGGATGCACAACGGATATATAAATGTTGACAATGAAAAAATGTCAAAGTCAAAGGGTAATTTCTTCACAGTGCGTGATGTTGCTGAGAAATACGGCTATGAACCGATTCGCTATCTCCTCATATCCTCACAGTACAGAAGTCCCATTAACTACAGCGCAGATATAATTGAGCAGTGCAAGGCATCACTTACAAGACTTTATAACTGCAGAGATAACCTTGATTTTGCTCTTGAAAATACAGAAATTGAGAAAAATGACGGTGATGAAGCAATAGCAGAATCACTCAACAAATACAGAGAAAAGTTTATCACAGCTATGGACGATGACCTTAATACAGCAGATGCTTTAGCAGCAGTATTTGATCTTGTCCGTGATATTAACACAAATGTCATCACAGATAAGCCTTCAAAATTCCTCTGTGAAGCAGCGGCAAAGCTTTTTGATGAGCTTTGTGATGTTCTCGGTCTTGTTTACAACAGAAAGAAAGAGTCGCTTGACAGCGAAATAGAGGCTCTTATCGAACAGCGTACACAGGCAAGAAAAGAGAAGAACTGGGCACTTGCCGATAAAATCAGAGATGACCTCAAAGCACAGGGTATCGTTATTGAAGATACTCCCCAGGGTATCAAATGGCACAGAGAATGATCAGTGCGCTTTTAAAGTAGGCGAGGTATTGGTTTCAGGAGTATATTTTTTAGCTCTGATTATAAAGACAGTAGCATCTTTACTGCTTTCACAGTTGAAAATATACCAATCTGTTTCGTGCTTTGAACTGAAACCTTCGGTTAAGTTTTGTTTTGAAATTTTCATATCGCTTATAATCTTTTTTACAGCATCATCATTTTCGTTGCAGAAAGAAGAAATACTCGCAGATAATGCGTCGGCAAAAACCTCAAAATTCCCCGAATGTTTGAAGCTGACGCAACAGCGGTGTATTTTGCCGTCAGGCAGAGAGTCGAGTGTGAGTAAAGTGTTTTCGTCAATTCTGCAGTAGTGTGTAAACATATTGTTATTGATTTTAAAAACAGACTCAGACGGCAAAAAGTCAACGGCTTCTGATGCTTTATTGAAGCCTTCAAGGAACACGTTGATATCCATTTCCGAGCTTCGACTGCAACCGAAGAGTAAAAATACAGCCAAAAGCGGTATAAAAATTTTGATTTTCATAAAACTTAACTCCATAATCTTGGCAAAATATACAAATCATTAAGATAAGTACAAGATTTAGTTTATATATATGTAGAAAAAACAAAATATAGGACTTTATACTTGTACTTTATCTCAATTTGCAATAAAATATTATACATGGAGGCGGTGTATAAAATGAATTTTTTTGTTAAGCTCTCTTCTTACAAAAAAGGGGTTTTTGCACCCGTCTGCGCAAAATTAAAGGTATAAAGCACAGCTGCGGATTTCCGTGGCTTTATTTTCTTATTGGAGGTATGATTGTTATGCTTAAAGTGGCAGTAATTATGGGAAGCGACAGCGACTTGCCGGTAGTAGAAAAAGCTATCAACAAGCTCAAGGAATTCGGCGTTGAAACTGATGTTCGTGTTATGTCAGCACACAGAACACCTGAGGCAGCAGCGGAGTTTGCAACAAACGCGAAAGCAAACGGATTCGGAGTAATCATTTGTGCGGCAGGTAAGGCAGCTCATCTTGCAGGTGTTATCGCAGGACACACAACTTTGCCTGTAATCGGCATTCCGATCAAGTCTTCAACATTTGACGGCATGGATGCTTTATTGGCAACAGTACAGATGCCTTCAGGTATTCCTGTAGCAACAGTTGCTGTTGACGGTGCGGAGAATGCTGCAATTCTTGCAGTTCAGATGATGGCATTATCTGATGAAGGTCTTGCAGACAAGCTTTTGAAAATGAAGAAAGATATGGCGGAAGCCGTAATGAAAAAGGACGCAGCAATTCAGGCAAAGTTTGCATAAGAGGGAGCTAATCAATGTTTGGTAAAATTCACGAAGAATGCGGTGTATTCGGCATATTCAATAATGATGAGCTTGATGTCACCCAGGAAATATATCTTGGACTCTATGCTTTACAGCACAGAGGACAGAAAAGCTGCGGTATAGCGGTAACATTTGAAGAAAAGAGAGTTGAAGTTAAAAAAGGTCTCGGTCTGGTACCTGAGGTTTTTAACGCAGAAACATTGAATGCTTTAGCTTCAAACGGATGCGGAAAAATGGGTATCGGTCATGTAAGATACGCATCGGACAAGTTCTCCGAACAGGCTAATACACAGCCTCTTGTAATGCGTTATGCGGCAGGTACGGTAACAATTGCAAACAACGGTTCATTGGTAAATTCTCCTGAACTTATCAACGAATTAAGCCAGAAAGGTTCAATTTTTTCAGACAACTTCAGATGCAGAGATAATAACATATCTCGTAGCAAGAGAAAGATTGCAGAGTGAAAATATTGAACAGGCTGTTGAAAAAATCATGCCGAAGCTCAAAGGTGCATATTCATTCGTTCTTATGTCACCTAAAAAAATAATTGCGGCAAGAGATCCCAACGGCTTCAGACCGTTGTGCATAGGTAAGATAAAGAACAGTTACATAGTAGCAAGTGAGTCCTGTGCAATTACAAGCATCGGCGGTGAATTTATAAGAGATGTTGAGCCGGGCGAAATTGTTGTTGTAAGAGAAAGCGGTCTTACATCAATAAAAACTCACTGCGGACAGAAAACATCAGCGTGTATCTTTGAACATGTATATTTTGCAAGACCTGACACAATTATTGACGGAGTCAGTGTTTCAAAGGCAAGACATGACGCAGGTAAGTATCTTGCACAGAGATACCCTGTTGATGCGGATGTTGTAATCGGCGTACCCGATTCCGGAATTGAAGCGGCTATGGGATATGCAAAAGCGTCTAAAATTCCCTTTGAAATAGGCTTTATAAAGAACAGATATATAGGCAGAACTTTTATTCAGACAACCAGCGAGAATCGTTCTCGTTCAGTTCAGATTAAACTCAATCCGATAAAATCGGTTGTTAACGGAAAGAGAGTTGTTCTGGTTGATGACTCAATAGTCAGAGGAACAACCTGTAATATAATCGTTGAGTTATTAAGACGCGCAGGTGCAAAAGAGGTTCATTTCAGAATTTCATCACCGCCGTTTAAAAATCCGTGCTATTTCGGAACCGATATCAGTTCAAGGGATAAACTTATAGCTTGTCAGATGAGCGAGGAAGAAATAGCAAAAAGCATAGGTGTTGATTCGTTGGGATATTTAACTCTTGAGGATTTGCACAGAATAGGCGACGGTTCAAAAACCTGTTTCTGTGATGCTTGTTTCACAGGCAATTATCCGATGGAAATACCCGAAGAAGTACCGGTTGACAAGTTTTCGATTAAAATTAACAAATAACTGATTATTAACTGAAAGGATGCGACTCAGATCGCAGGGGTGAAAAAAATGAAAAGTTTCAGCGAAAGTTATAAAGAAGCAGGTGTTGACGTAACTGCCGGTTACAAGGCTGTTGAATTGATGAAGCACCACGTAAAACGTACAAACATCGAAGGTGTTGTTTCAGATCTCGGAGGTTTCGGCGGAATGTTCCAGCCCAACCTCACAGGCATCAAAACACCTGTACTTGTATCAGGTACTGACGGTGTAGGAACAAAGCTTCGCATCGCATTTTTAATGAATAAACATGATACAATCGGTATAGACTGTGTTGCTATGTGTGCAAATGACGTTGCTTGTTCAGGTGCAAAGCCGTTGTTCTTCCTTGACTATCTTGCAGTAGGTAAGAATGTTCCTGAAAGAGTAGCAAGTATTGTTTCAGGTGTAGCTGAAGGCTGTGTTCAGGCAGGTTGCGCACTTATCGGCGGCGAAACTGCAGAAATGCCCGGTTTCTATCCTGTTGATGAATATGACCTTGCAGGTTTCTGCGTAGGTATCGGTGACAAGGACAAGCTTCTTGATAACAGCAAAATAAAAAGCGGTGATGTACTTGTAGGTATTGAATCCTCAGGTGTTCACTCAAACGGATTTTCTTTAGTAAGAAAGATTTTCAATATCTCCGAAGAAAGAGTTAATATGTACATAGACGAGCTTTCAAAGACATTGGGTGAAGAATTACTCACACCTACAAAGATTTATGTTAAAACTCTTCTTAAACTTATGGACACAGTTGATGTTCACGGTATTTCACATATCACAGGCGGTGGCTTCTATGAAAATATTCCGAGAATGTTACCCGATAACTGTCTCGCAGTAGTTGAAAAAGCAGCAGTACCGGTTAAACCTATCTTCAACATTATGCAGAGAGAAGGCATTCCCGAAAGAGATATGTTCAACACATTCAACATGGGTGTCGGCATCTGTCTTGCAGTATCTAAGGACGAAGCTGATAAGGCTGTTGAAACAATCAAAGCTTGTGGCGACAACGCATTTATCATGGGCGAAGTTAAAACAGGCGAAAGCGGTGTAGAAATATGCTGAACATAGCTGTACTCGTATCAGGCGGAGGCACAAATCTTCAGGCATTGATAGATTCCGAGATAAAAAACGGAAAAATAGTCAAGGTTGTTTCAAGCAAAAGCGGTGCCTATGCTTTGGAAAGAGCAAAGAATGCAGGTATTGAAACTGCAGTTGTTGAAAGAAAGGCTCACACAAAGGAAAGCTTTGAAGAAGCAATTTTAAAAGAGCTTGAAGGAATTGACCTGATTGTTCTTGCGGGATTTATGTGTGTTCTCAGCGAGAATTTTATAAGAAAATTTGAGGAGAGAATAATAAATGTTCATCCCTCATTGATTCCGTCTTTCTGTGGCGACGGT
>JAFRZS010000212.1 GCA_017442445.1 Clostridia bacterium | reverse complement strand
TGCACCCCCTATCCTCAAAAGGGGGTGCATTTGTATTAAAATTAGGGTTAGTCTTCAAAGAATAACCGTAATCCTGATACAAGGTTGCGGTTATTTTCTTTTTATGTTACAATAAAGGCATACTTCGAAAAGGAGCTTTTGTATGAATAAAAAATATACTGTAAAATATAAACTCGGTGATAAGGTTCTGACATCTCATGACTTGGAGAATGAAGATTACCGTCTTGAGATTGTTGATAATGAAAAAGAGTATAAAGTAAAAATCGTTCCGAAAAAGACTATTGAAATGGTTGAGTTTTTTTCTGAAATGCCGTATGAATTTAAAAGCGGTGACAAATTTTTTGCTAACGGATATCAGTCATGGTCAACTTCAAAAGAATATACATCATCTGAAATTATGAAGGGTGTAATAAAACTTGCAAAGATATCCGAATTCACAAAAGGTCTTGCAAGAAAAACAAGTGACGAGTGGATGATAGATTACACATACAAAAAAGGTGAATTCCACAGCCATTGTTACACTTATGTAAGAAACGGCGAGGCTGTAAAATTTTTCGGTTCACTCAATGAGAATACAGGCTACACATATTTCAAAGTAAAAATGAACGAAAACCGTTTTTATTTCTGCAAGGATTTGCTCGGAAAAGTTCTTGAGTCTGAGTGGCAGATTTTTGATATAGTTATGTTTGGCGGCACCTATGACGAAGTGTTTGACAGCTACTTTGCATTGTGGGATATGCCCGAAACCAGAAACGGTATGATGAGCGGTTATACATCGTGGTATAACTATTTTCAGGATATTGACGAAAATATCATTCTCCGTGACCTTGACGGTCTTGATGAATACAAAGAGCAGGTATCAATTTTCCAGATAGATGACGGTTATGAAACATTTATCGGTGACTGGCTTGACGATAACCCGAAGAAATTTCCGCACGGTATGAAATATATCGCAGATAAGATTCATAATAAGGGCTACAAGGCGGGTATTTGGCTTGCACCGTTTAACTGTCAGAAGATATCAAGAATGGCTAAAGAACACCCTGAGTGGCTCATAAAGGACGATAACGGCAAACCTATGGTGGGTTGCATAGCTTGGGGCGGAGCATACACCTTTGATATCTATAATGAGGGTGTCAGAGAGTATCTCAAAAAGGTATTTGATGTAGTTCTCAATGACTGGGGCTATGACATGGTCAAGCTCGATTTCTTATACAGCCAATGTATCAAACCAAGACACGGAAAATGCCGAGGTGAGATAATGTGCGATGCTATGGCATTTTTAAGAGAGTGCGTAGGGGATAAATTATTCCTCGGTTGCGGTGTGCCGATAGGCCCCGCTTTAGGTGTGGTTGATGCTTGTAGAATAAGCTGTGATGTTGACCTTGTTTACTCAGGAAAATATTATAACTTCATTCAGGTAAGCAACGAAATTCCGAGCGCACAGAATGCTATAAACAATTCAATTTTCCGCCGTCATTTAAACGGCAGAGCATGGATGAATGACCCCGATGTTTTCTTCCTGAGAAAGAATAATCTCACTTTTACCGACGAGCAGAAATTTATCCTCGGAAAAATAAATAATCTCTGCGGTAATGTTTTGTTTGTGTCTGACAATGCAGGAGATTATGACGAAAAATCAGGAAAGCTTTTAAGACAGTTTTTTGAAAAGACCGACGAAAAAATTATTTCGGCAGATTTAATTGACGGTGAAATTTTCAAAATAAAAACCGAAAAAGACGGCAAACAAAACGAGTTCAATTTTAACCTCAAAAAAGGTATAATGCTTAACTAAAAAAAGCACCCGCGAGGGTGCTTTTTTATATGAGGAAAAGTTCTAAAATAAATACCGTAACACAACAGGTGAGGGCGGTTTTGAATAAATCAAAGCCGAGCCATGCGACTAAGATTCCGACAACCAAAGCGGCGACACCTGAAATTGTACTGTTGGTGGCGGCGGTGATTGCAGGGAAGGTCATAACTGCGAGTGTTACATAGGGTACATAATATAAAAATGAATTGAAGAATTTGTTTTTTATTTTGCTTCTGATTGCGGTCAGGGGAATCACTCTTATAAGATAAGTGACAAGAAACATTACCGCAATATAAATATAATTACTCATCGCTTTCATCCTCCTTTTTCGGGAAGATTAAAGCGGCAAGGGAGGAGAGTAAAACGGTGAGAATTATTGTTCTCATTCCCTCTGACAATTCGCAGAAATATGGAATATAATTTGATGCAAAACTCAGGGTAAAGCAGACGATAATAAGTCCTGCGATAACCTTGTTTTTTCTTGCAGGCGGAATGATGATTGCAAGGAACATTCCGTAAAGTGCAACGGAGAAAGCGCTGACTAAACGCATAGGAAGAATGTTACCTGCGAGTATTCCTAACGATGTTCCGATTGCCCACGCCGGTACCGAAACTGCGGCGGCACCGTAGCTGTAATTGGGATTCAGATAACCGTCTCTTGCGATTGAAATACCGAAGATTTCATCGGTGACGTGCAAGGACATAAGAAAGCGGTGGAAAAACGGCATTTTCGGGTCAAGCCTTTGGCTCATAGCACAGCTCATAAGAATATATCTTGCATTTGCAACTAATGTTGCAAGTGCAATTTCTATTAAGGTCGCTGATGCGCCGATAAGCGTAAAGCCGACATATTCACCCGCAGACGCGGTACATAAAAAACTTGCGATAAATCCCTGTGCTTCGTTGAGTCCTGCATTCTTTGCCGCAATACCCAATGAAAATGAAACAGCAAGATATCCCAATGCAATCGGGATACCGTCTTTCATACCTTGCCTGAGTATTTCTCTATTCTGTTTTTCTCTGATGGAATATGGTTTCATAATTAAGTTAACCTCGTTTTCAGGTTACAATCCCTCAGTCATTTCCTTACGAAAATGACAGCTCCCTTTACACAAGGGAGCCGAAAAATTGAAAAGGATTTATGTGCTTTGCGCGTTTCAATAAGTCCAGTTGTTGACTACATCGTTG
The DNA here is from genome assembly GCA_017442445.1 of Clostridia bacterium. Classification (GTDB taxonomy): domain Bacteria; phylum Bacillota; class Clostridia; order Oscillospirales; family Acutalibacteraceae; genus RGIG2945. The sequence continues at coordinate 3,819 of JAFRZS010000212.1, read as the reverse complement.
AATGCGTCAAGCAAAGTCTTGTCAATGTCGCCGCCTGCTGAAAGGAGTGTGTCTTCAGGAGTTTCGTCGCTGAAGAATACCCAGTCATTTGACGGAAGAACATAACCTACTGTATCGTTTGCAAAGCAGATTGAACGAAGCTCAATGTTTTCGTCAACGAGCTCTCTCATAGGAGTGAGATCCCAAGGAGTGTTATTACGTGAATCTTCAATACCTGCCGCACCGCCGATTTCAATTTCGGGATAAAGCTCTGCGGGCATAAGACCGAATGCGAAACGGTTGCCGAATTCAATGTAGCCGACCTCTGTGATGAATACCATATCTTCATCACCTTCGCCTGTTTTGAATAAGCGGTTGTTGAGAAGCTCAATCTTCAATGCGAGGATAAGAAGCCAGTTGTCAATTTCAGTGATTTCAAATTCATTGTGACGAGCATTGAGTACGGGAGCAAGTTTTTCTTCTGTCTTCTTGTCTATATTGAGAACAAGGTTCGCAAAAGTTCTGCCCATGCCAACCATCTTTGCAACTCTGTCGTTCTGAATGTTGAGTTCTTCCATAATCTCAGCAACACCAAACACAATACCACTAATACTCTTGGAGGAAACAGCACCGCCTGCGCCCTGGAAGAATATCATGTTATAACCTGCTTTGTTGAAGGTTTCTTCCATGTAGTAGATATAGTCGGAAGATACTTTTGTATTCTTTGTGTGAGGAAGCTGTGTCGGGTGGTCAGCCATGCTGATGAGATATGTACCCTCGGAAGCAGCATTGTCAGGCTGGAAGCGAAGGCTTGTGATATCTGTGATAAGTGAAATCGGAGCTACCTTGTCATTCATATAGCCTGTTGCATCTGCTGTTGAATGATAAAGTTCACCTGTTTCCATATCGTTGTAAGCACTCTTTATGCATCTTGCGGCAACCTTGTAAAGATTGTTCATGAAGGACTTGTTTCTGCCTGAGAGAGCATCAACACTCGGTGCGTTTGCATTTTTGATCCAGTTGTGTAAAAGTGTTGAAATGAACGGACTGCCAAAGCCCTGAATGTCAATACAGCTGTGACAATGTGTTGCAGAAACATTGATGCTTACGATATTGTTCTCAGCAGCAAAATCAGCAACAGCGGCACGGATTCTGCGTACATCTGTGCTTGAGATACCGATACCGTCGATAACTGCCAATACAACAGAACCTCTGCCTGAACCGTCATCAATGCAGGTAACTCTGATTTTCATGTCGTCAACAATTTCAGTTGCGGTGAGGTTTTTAACCTGCAAAGAACCGCCCATGAAATACTTACCTGCTTCAAAGTCAGCGGGGATAAGGCTTCCGTTAGCATAACCTAAGGACCATTTTGCGCCTTCTGCAGGAGCATCAAGCTGAGTCTTGTGTCCTTTGTAGAAGTTTTCGGACTTATAATCCTCGTAGCCTTCCATTGAAGGAGGTGTGGGGATTATTGAGCAAACAGCCTTAAATGCTGCCTGTGCGATAAGGCAGAGATAATCAAAGAAAATTCTCTTGAGAGCTGTTCCGAAATCGTTGTATTTGAATACATCACCTGCATTTTCAAGGGGCTCTTTGAGACCGGAAAATGCTCTTGCGATAGTGGTGACACTTTTTACAGAGCCGATAAGAGAGTCGGCACTTTCTGTTTCAGTCATAACTGTCTGAGTATCAGCTGCCTGTGTTCCTATAAGTCCCATAGGTAAAAGCATTGTGATACAAAGCAAGACGGAAATGAATTTTTTGAAGATTTTAGATTTTTTCATGCTTCGTTCCTCCTATTATTGATTGAATTCAAGTATAGCATAATTTAACAGAAAAATAAATAGATTATCAAGCCAAAATAAATTTTAATTTTTTGTCACTTTTAACCGAATATGTGCTATAATTATCGAAAGAAGCCGGGCGGCAAAAATGTCGGAGTATATTTAATGTCGTTCATAAGCGAGGCTCTTTTTATAATATCGCGTCCGTACCGTTTGCGGAGCTTTTCAATATTCATTTCAAGGCTTTCGTGCATTTCATATTTTTCATTATCGGTTTCAAGCGACAGCTGTATGCCGTCATTTTCGCCGATTAAATCCGAGGCTCTTATGCTCACGGCACGAATGGGTTGACCATTCCAGATATCATTTATCAACTCCATTCCTATACGCATAAGCTCAAGAGGAAACCGTGTAGGTTGCATAAGTCTGCGCTGATGCTCGGTAACACACAAAGTCTTATCCTTGATGCTAACCTGCACAGTACCTGCAAGAGCGTTGATGTTTCTTAAAGATGCGCATACTTTCTCACAGAGGCTCAATAAGACGTTTTTCATCGCTTTTTGACTTACTATATCCTTAGGCGTTGTAGTGCCCTTACCGACGCTTTTAACGGGCGGCATTTCGTCAAAGGTCAGTACACGGGAGTTGTCAAGTCCCGAAGCATATTGGAAAAGCCGTACACCGTTTTTGCCGAGTACAAGGGAAAGAGTTTTTTCTCCGACGGTTACGATATCTCCGATAGTTAAAACACCGATGCTTTTGAGTCTTGAATAAGTGGAGCGTCCGACACCGAGTAAATCAGATGCAGGGAGAGGCCATACGATTTCGCGGAAATTATCAAGAGATATAACAGATGTTGCATCAGGTTTTTTCAGGTCGCTTCCTAACTTTGCAAAAATTTTATTGAAGCTGACTCCGACGGAAATGGTAAGTCCTAACCGTTCTTTCATTTCGTTTCTTATCTGTTCGGCAATTTCAAATCCGTTTCCGAAAAGATTGGTACTGCCCGTGACATCAAGCCAACATTCGTCTATACCGAAAGGCTCAACCATGTCGGTATATTGCATATAAATCTGTCGGGCACAGGCTGAATAGATTTCATATTTTTCGTAGTGGGGCGGAAGTAGTACGAGGTTGGGACATTTGAGCTTGGCTTCCCACACAGCTTCGGCGGTTTTTACTCCGTAAGCTTTCGCAACCTCGTTTTTTGCGAGAATTATTCCGTGTCTTTCTTTTTCGTTTCCGCATACTGCGACAGGCGAATTTTTAAGCTCGGGGTGAGAAAGACATTCTACCGAAGCAAAAAAATTATTAAGGTCACAATGCAGAATTATTCTGTCATACATAAATAATTCTTCCCTTCAAGAATAAAATACGAACATTTGTTCATATATAATAGCACAAATGTTCGGTTATGTAAAGAGGTAATTTATGTTTTCACACGTAATATGGGATTTTAACGGAACAATTTTTGATGATGTTGATGTAGGAATCAAAAGCGCAAACGAGCTTTTGAAAAGACAAGGTCTGCCTTTGCTTGAAAGCAGAGCGCAGTACAGAGATGTTTTTGACTTTCCGATAATTGATTATTACAGAAAATTGGGACTCGTAACCACAGAGGAAAGCTACAACGAATTAGCACCGATATGGGTTGATATTTATAATGAGCTTGAAAAAAGTGCAAAGGTTTTTGACGGTGTGGAAGAAAAGCTCAGAAAAATAAAATCAGCCGGTATAAAACAGATAATACTCTCCGCAACGGAAACTCAAATGCTCAAAGGTCAGGTAAAAAGACTCGGAATTTATGATTATTTTGATGAGGTTTTAGGTCTTGATAATATCAGGGCATACAGTAAAGTTGAAGTTGCAAAAGAGTGGATAAAAAAAGAAAAACCGCAAAAAGCGGTTTTCTTAGGTGACACAACACACGATTATGAAGTTTCAAAACAAATAGGTGTTGACTGCATCTTAATTGCAAACGGACATCAGTCAAGACACGTGCTTGAAAAATGCGGAACAAGAGTTGTGGATTCAATAAATGATATTGATTATA
>JAFRZS010000211.1 GCA_017442445.1 Clostridia bacterium | reverse complement strand
TTTACAGACTACTATTTTGTTCAGGCATCTTCCTGATGAATCAACAGGATTTCCGATATACGCATCATCTGTTTCTATAAATTCAGTTACGAAGCTCACGCTGTCCACAGGGGGTGTGCCGTAATATAAGCCCGCACTGTTCATTTCTTTACCGTCAAAAAGCAAAACTCTTTCATAAGTCTTTTTGTTTTCAAGCATATAAACAGGGTCGTTTGTAGCTCTGAGCTCATGTTTAAGTGCGCCGATGTGAAGTATGATACAGTCAACATATCGCTGAAGCCAGCAGAAAGAGTCGTTTCGGATGTTTTTTGCACCGTAAAGTGCAAGAGTCTCATCATAGACTTTTAATGTTTCTTTAATTATATCATCGGGAACATTTCGTTTTTTGTAGTTTGAAAATGTGTTTTCAATGCTCGGAATAAGACAGACGAAATTAAATAAATTGTATTCCTCCGGATATGAAAATGAACCAATATATTTAATGAACAGATTTCTATCTTTTAAAGCATAGTAAACGAAAAGTGCATACAAAGATGCATCCGGGTCAGCTTTGATTTTCTCAGCGGCATCAATAATAACAGGCAAATATTCAGAAAGCGTCCCTGTTTTTTTGCTGATATATTTTATGTAGTCACTTTCAAGAAAAAACACACCTTTTTCATTGAACTCATTCAATGTTGCTTGATATTGCGGTTCAAATTCCTGAGGCAGAGTTGAAAGATTAAGTCTGTCTGTTAAATCATTAAGCATATTATTCTCCGTTCTTTTATTCAACACTGAGCTTGAATCTGAAGCTCAGTTTCTTATCATCAAAGCATCTGCTGACATCACAATCAACAATATTGTTGTTTGTACTTATTGCACATTGGCGCATATCAATATTAAGGATTGTGTCTTCAACAGGTACAAGCTCATCATGATGAGGTGTATTGTTAATAGCTTCAGTTGTGTAATGTGAAGCTGTAAAGCAGAAATCTTTATCAATTTTTTTGAAAACGAGTTTATTGGCTTTATTGCCGACGGAAACATATCTTGTTTTGAAGTGTGAGGAATTTTCAACAGGTCGTGAATAATTAAAGAACGCCTCTGAAACCGTCATTTTATGCTTTCCGAGTTTCATAGCCTTATGTCTGTCAACATAGGATTCCATTGGGCCGTAAGCGAAAAATTCAAGTTCTTCGTTTTCTTTATTCGATAAAAATTCAAGTCCGAAGCGGGGAAGCGGAGGAGCTTTCGGATTGACATCACCTTCAAAATCGAAATCCAAAGAGCCGTCATTGTTGAAAATGTATGATATTGTACCGCGGACAAGGGGAGGCATTGAAGGACCGCCGAGAACTATTTTTGAGCGAATAATTATATTGTTATCGCTTTCTTCAACGGTTGTATCGTATGTTTTCTGATACATATATAACAAATCTGCCTGTTTCCATTTGAGATATAATTCATTATCTCCACCTTGTGTAGGTCTGTATGTTTTGAATTCTGTTTTGCCTGATAAAAATTCTTTTCCGTTTTTGTTAACAGATACAAGCTTACCGTTTGAAATTTTGTAGGTGATATCTGATACGGAAACAGTATAATCTTTTTTATCGTTAGTAAGCTTGATATCATAGGTGGGTTTCAGTATTTCTGTTTTGATGATATTTGTTATTTCAAACTGCTCAAAACCGATTTCAAACCCTTTTTCTGCCCATGGTGTATCAGAATTTTGTAAGAAGTAAAGTGTCAGAATACTGTTTTCAGGGAATGCGATATTTTTGAACAAGGTATATGTTTTTTTACTCTGAGGTTCAATTTCAGGTGATTTGATAACTCCTTCAAGTATTGATTTGCCGTTTGCTTCAACTTTCCACACGATATCAATATCTGAAAGGCTTGTGTAGTACCTGAGATTCTTAACAGTTACTGTTCCTTCTGTATCGCTTGTTACAGAAAAAGGCTGATATACTCGCTTTAAATTGAAATATCCGGGTTTTAAAGTCCTGTCGGACAATACTACGCCGTCAAGACAGCAGAAATTATTATTGGGATAATCTCCGAAATCACCGCCGTAACGGATATTTCCGTCTTCGTTTTCAAGTCCTAAGTCTGCATATTCCCAGAAGCAGCCACCGAAAAATTCTTTGTGAGCTAAAATTGCTTCCCAATAGTTATAAACATCACCCGTTGAATATGCATCAAGATATTCACAGAGGAAAAACGGCTTCTGATATCTTTCGTCAGCGATATATTTTTCAGCATATTCACGCGATGCATACATACGGCTCTCAACATCTGAAACATCTGTATATGTAGGGTCGATAAACTCAATATGTGTATTTTCATAGTGAATCAAAGCTTTTTTATCTCGGCTTCTGATGAATTGTGCCATAGCTCTGTGATTGTTACCTGCACCTGATTCGTTGCCCAAGGACCACATGATAACACAAGCATGGTTTTTATCGCGCTCATAAAGTCTTTCTGCACGGTCAACATAAGACGCTGTCCAATCGGGTGAATTTGATAAATCTGACCATCTCGGCCAATCCCATTCACCGTTATAGTCATATCCCATACCGTGTGTTTCAATATCAGCTTCATCAATTATCATCATACCGATCTCATCACACATTTCTAAAAATCTCGGATCATTGGGATAGTGTGATGTTCTTATAACATTTATGTTAGCTCGTTTTATAATACAGAGGTCATTAAACATATGCTCATAATCTGTTACATAACCCTTTTTGTGATGACTGTCATGTCTGTTGATTCCACGAGCTTTTAAAGGTTGATTGTTGATGAAAAATGTTTTGTCTTTGATTTCTATTTTTCTAAGTCCGAATTTAAAAGGTATAAATTCGTTTCCGCACTCTATAAGAAGAGAGTAAAGCTTTGGAGTTTCATCTGTCCAAAGTATTGCGTTATCAATATCAAAATTAAAATTACCGACAGATTTTCCTGACAAAAGAATATTTCCGTCAGGGTCAGATATCTGATATTTTAACTCAATATCATCAGTTTCAACAGATATATGAGCAGATGACAAGTCGTCGGAAAGATCAGTTTTTATATGTAAATCTTTAATGTGATTTTTGTTTCTTGAGAGAAGATAAACATCACGGAAGATTCCTGACAGTCTGAAAAAATCCTGGTCTTCGAGATATGTTCCGTCGCACCACTTTACTACAAGAACTGTTATATCGTTTTCTCCGACATTGAGAAACTTTGTAATGTTAAACTCAGATGTATTGTGACTTACCTGACTGTATCCTGCAAAGTTGCCGTTAATAAACAAATAAAAGCAGGAGGATACACCTTCGAAGTTGATGTATATTTCTTTATCGGAAATATTATCAATGGTAAATTTTCTGTTATATGCACCGCAGGGGTTTTCATCAGGAACAAACGGAGGGTCAACCTGAAAAGGATATTCAAGATTACTGTATAAAGGAACATCATAGCCCCTGCCGTAATATGTCTGCCAACATGAAGGAACATCAATGTGTTCGTCAAAGCTTATTTCGGGGAAATCCTCGGGAACATCATCAAAACACTTGAAATATTTGAAATTCCATTCACCGTTTAAAAGTGTGAAAAAATCTGAATTTTCTCTTGAAAGCTTAGTTGATTCGGGTGAATGATAGGGTATAAAATATGCTCTCGGTTTTTCACAGCCGATGTGCAAATTATTTAAATCCTGATGATAAATTTTAAACTTCATATCGAAAACTCCTTAATTAAGTTTTAAAATTATACCGATTACAGCTCCTGAAACTATATAGACAATAGGGTGTATTTTGTTAAGTTTTTTAATTTGCATCATAGTAAGAAATACTGCAAAAAGTGCGATGGCTATCCAGTTAAGTGACGATAAAAAGCTATCTCCGCCTACATAAAGCGTAGTTTTTAATACGGAAAAACCCGCAGCAGCAATAAGTCCGGCGACAGCGGGGCGAAGTCCGTAAAAAACAGCTTTAACATATTTGTTTTCACTGAATTTTGCAAGGAATTTTGAAAGTATAATGATTGTTAAAAATGAGGGGAGAACGAGTGCGAAAGTTGAAATAACACCGCCTAAAACACCACCTGCATTATAACCGGCGTATGTTGCCATATTTACACCGATAGGCCCGGGTGTGGATTCTGATACGGCAATCATGTCGGCCAACATCTTTGAATCAAACCAATCAGGATGATTTACAGACATTTCTGAAAGAAAGGGTAGTGTTGCCATTCCGCCGCCGACGGCAAAAAGACCGGTACGGAAAAACTCATAGAATAAAATTAAATATTTCATTTTATTTTACCCCACTTTCCCATAGCAAGACCGAATAAAGCGGCACCTATGACAATATAAACGGGGGATAAGCCTAAAAATACAATGAGAGTAAAAGCGAGAACACACATTGTAATCTGAAATAAGTTTTTAACACCTTTAATTATAAGCTTGATAACTGTTGATGTAATCAAAGCTGCAACAACGATTCTGATTCCGGCAAGAGCGTATTGAACATAAACGATATCAGAAAATGCTGTAAGAACTGTTGCGATTAAGGTGATAATAATAAAAGAGGGGAGAACAACACCGAATGTTGTGAAAGTTGCACCTAAAACGCCTCTTTTTTTATGACCTATAAATGTTGCAGTGTTCACAGCGATAACACCCGGAGTACACTGTGATATCGCAAAATAATCCATAAGCTCGTCTTCAGTTGCCCATTTTTTGTTTTCGACAACCTCTCTTTGCAACATCGGGAGCATGGCATATCCGCCGCCGAATGTAAAAAGTCCGATTTTAAAGAAAGTTGCGAACATTGTCAATAATTCTTTCAATTTGATATCCTCACTTTCTGTAAAGCTCAATTATGTCATTAGCTTGTTTTATGACCATCTGTTTTAATTCCTGAGGTTCAAGCACCTCAACCTTATTTCCGTACTGCATAATCCAGGAAACGAGACCGTTGCTGAGTACGGCAGATGTTTCGGCGCGGAAATGGTTTGTACCTGCTGTTTTCAGAGAAATATCATCGCTGAAGCGGTCAAGTACAACATCTACAAGAGAGTTGTCACACTTGATTTTAATATTAACCAGAGTGCCCGAGAACATATTAAAGAGCTTTTTGCAGTAATCATTGGCATCGAAGTTACCTCTGTAGTCACATACCTCCTCAAAGTTTCTTGCAGGTGATTCTGTAATTTTCAGGTTGCTGATTCTATCAAGTCTGACATGCATAAGATTATCATACTTTGAATTATTGCCCACGAGGTAATAATGATTATTGGTGAGAATAAGCGTATAAGGGCTTACTTCAAATTCTTTGTTTTCAATAGAAACTGTGGAAAAATCAGAAAAAGCATTTCTTGAATATTTAAAACTTACCTTCAGTTTTTTGTTAATAGCGTATGTAAGCTTTTCTATCGTATCATAAATACTTTCATTTGTATGTTTTGATGCAAAATCGGTAGCACAAAGCTTCAAAAGAACATCTCTTTCGCTGATACTTGCCATTTCAGAAATTTTACTCAGAAGATGGTTAGTCTTATCGGGAGTTATAAATTTTGCAGATAAAACAGCATCTGTCAGGATTCTCAATTCTGCCAAAGAAAACTTGCGGTTTTTAAGATAGTAACCTGTCTTTTTACTTCGAGTGAAAATAATATCAAGACCGAATTCTCTCAGACACTCAATATCAGTATAAATTGACTTTCTTTCCACAGTGATACCGTATTCTGCTAAAGCATCTGCAATATCAGATACCGTCAGAATATTTTCAGGATCACTTTTAGAAATAAAAATTTCGTAAAGATACAAAAGTTTGAGTTTTTTGAATTTTTTTTCTTCCATAATCAATCACAACCTTCAATAAGGACTTGACAATAATTTATACTTTTGTTAGAATACAAACATTATGTGCCCCCGTAGTTAAATGGATATAATGAATCCCTCCTAAGGATTAGTTATCGGTTCGATTCCGGTCGGGGGTGCCATAAATAAGAAAAGCGTCTTTTCAGACGCTTTCTAATTGGTGCGGATAACAGGACTTGAACCTGCACATCGGCTGATATTAGATCCTAAATCTAACGCGTCTGCCAATTCCGCCATATCCGCATATGGGACACACATTAAAGTGCGACCTGATTTCCTCGATATTATAACAGAGTTTTGCATCAATTTCAAGTATAAAAATGTGAAAGGAAGATACTTTTGAAAAAAATTGTTAAATCATTAGCTGTACTTCTTATTTTTGCTTTTATCTTCTCTTCTTTTACAGTATTTGCATCCGCCGCTATTAATGTAGACGGAAATGTTTCGACGAAAGAGTGGTCTGAAGCTCAGACCTTTAATCTTATAAACAGCAAGTCAGAATCTCTTAATAATATTGATTTAGCCCGTGCGAAAGTTTTAAAAACTGATGAATATACAATTTATCTCGCAGTAACGGCAACCGACTCAACAGATAAAAATATCGATGATTGTTCTGTTCTTCTGAATATTTCTGACGCCGGAACATATAATTTCGGAGCTGATAATTCATCTGATTTTTCTGAAAACGATATAGTTGATATTGACTATAAGACAACAGGTGATACGGCAGATTCAATATTTTTTGAATTTAAACTTACATTTAAAACAAAAGTAAGTGATAATATTCAGTTAAAGGTAAATTTCCGTGATGCTGAAGGTGTGCTTTCTAAAGAAAGTATCATAAGCGGAATTAAGTCCTTGAACAATGAAGATGTAACTTCAGAACAAATTAAGACTACAAAACCTGTAATCGAAAAAACTACAAAATATAAAAACACAACAAAAGTTTCAGTTGAAAAAGAAACAAATTCTGAAACAGAAAGCGTAACCGCAGAACAGATTACTATTTCAACAGTTGGTAGCGAAAATCGAGCAAAAGATAAAACTATAAAGACAATAATGACAATATTCGCTGCGTTATTGATTATTGCAGCTGCAGCAATTATAATTTTTGCAAGATTTGACAAGAAAAAAGAAGATACAAAAGAAAAATAATGAGTTCGGAAAATAAAGCAGAAAGATATACTTTTGCGGCACTTTTGTTGGTTGTAGCGGCTATTATAATTTTGTCGTTTAATTCTTTGCCGATGAATAAAAATGTTGAAGTAACAGGTGTAGCAGTCACAGTTAAAACAACAGCTGTTACTACTGAAGCGAAATCTTCAGTCGCAACGAAAAAAGATTCTTTGGTAAATCTTAATACCGCTACTGCTGAGGAACTTGATGCACTTGAAGGTATAGGTGAGAAAAAAGCAAAGGATATAATTACTTACCGTAATAAATTAGGCGGTTATACATCTATTGAACAGCTTAAAGATATTTCGGGTTTCGGTGAAGCAACATTCAATAAAATCAAAAATAACATTACTGTTTAATTTTATTTTCAATTTTACTTGACAAGTGAATGATTTTTAGTTATAATCATTTATGCTCTTATGTGCCGGTGTGATGGAATTGGCAGACGTGCTGGACTCAAAATCCAGTGGTGGCGACACCGTATCGGTTCGACCCCGATCACCGGCACCAGAAAAGAAACACCTTTTGTCCGATAGACAAAAGGTGTTTCTTTTCAATGAAATAAATCCCTTG
>JAFRZS010000210.1 GCA_017442445.1 Clostridia bacterium | reverse complement strand
TTTAGCGGAAAATACACTATTGACTTTTAGCGGAAAATCCGCTAAAATAATCGTATAATAAATTTTTTTAAGAAAAAGAGGGGAAAGTGATACTTATGTTGAAAAGATTAGTGTGTTTATTGTTAGTGATTTGTTTTCTTTTTAGCTTGTGTGCATGTGGGTGTGAGCATCAATGGAGTGATCCTACTTGTACGGAGCCTGCAAAGTGCATACATTGCGGAGAAGTTTCCGGTGACGCATTAGGGCATGATTTTGCTCCTGCAACTTGTGTAGATCCTGAGACATGTACCAGATGCGGCACAACGGGGGAAGAAGCTTTTGGTCATTCTTTTTCATCGGGATATTGTACTGATTGTGGATCAGAAGACCCTGAATATGTTGATTTTAACCGCTTTGGTTTTAAAAATATGTATGGTATGAATAGTTGGTTGAGTATAGAATATTACAACTATTCAAAAGGTTTTGTTGTGTCCGATATATCATATAATGATATTTATACTTTTTATAGTAATTATTATGAAACCGGTGGTATGTCCAGGAAAAAAACTAAGGAAGATATAGTAAAAAATTCATATGAAAGCATAATGGACTCGCCTTATTTTGAAACTTGGAGTCAAAGGGCTTGTTCATATGTAAATGATACAATGACTAAAAGTAACGGCGAGACATTTACAATTATAGATAGAGTTGTGGATACATATGATGATAGGGTTGTAATAAAGTCTCTTTATTACAATGGAAGACCATATTGGTTTGTTCCTTGTGATATGCTTGACTTTTCTAAGATTGAAATATATGACTATGAGGGTAAAGAAACTTTTAAAATTCCTTTTAAAAGTTAAAACACAATTTAGATTTTAATAGTTCTATAAATGCAAACCGACCGTCGTTTGACGGTCGGTATTTTTTACTATTACTTATGATTCGGGTCGCCGGCGTATTCGAGGTGTGTTGTATCTTCGGGGAGATATTCGTCGGGGAAGTGAACCATGATGTTATCTGATGCGATTCTGTCCTGCAAGGTCTTGATATCAACCTCTGCAACAGGTGTGTTGGTATCAATCGCAAGAGCTGCTGTTTCAGCAGCACACTGACCTGTGATGATTGCCGGAGGGATAACTCTTGTCATATCCCATGCGTAGCCTTCCGAGGAAACACAGCGACCTGCTGTGAGAAGATTGTCAAAGCCTTTTTTTGTAATCGCGCGAAGCGGAATTTCCATAAGTACATCTCTGTGGTCAAAGTCATTGATTGCACAGATAGCATCGTCAAAATGCTTATATACATCGTCCATTGTGAGTGTGTAATCACCGTCAATGTGACAGGTTGTTCTGAACTGAGGCATCAGGGGAATTGTTGTGAGGTCTCTTGAAGTCGGATCATCTTTTTTGAGTCTGTCAAGCAGAGTTGTCTGATTTCTTATAAGATAATCGGAAACATCTTCAACTGTAAGACCTGAATAAAGAGGTACATCTTCAGGCTGACCTGTGCCGTAAAGACCTATTGTGCCGCCTGCAAATCCGCCTGTATATGCGTTCATGATATTGTTGGTTTCAACAGCCTTTTTACAGGATTCGAGTGTAATACCGAAACCGAAATATGAGAAAAAGTTTCTGCCGCTGACTGTCGGCATACCTGAACGGCGGAGAATATCGGCATCACCCGTAACATCAATAACCATTTTTGCTTTATAGTACTCTCTGCCTGATTTGCTTTCTGTAATTATACCTTTACAGTGATTACCTTCCATAACAGGTTCAGAAGCAATACAGTCAAAAAGGAGGTCAATGCCTTCTTCCTTAACCATTTCGGTAAGCTGTAAAGCAAAGATATAGGGTGAGAATCTCTGCGTAAATCTGCGCGTAATCATTTCCTTGGGCTCACCATCGCGCCAATGTTCAGAAATCGTTTCATAACCGTATTTTCCGGCAAGTCTTATCCATTCGTCAGCAAGACCGAAAATTATCTGTTTGCATCTTCCGTTGCACATGGCAACAAAGAGATTAACAAGACCTAAAGTAGCAAGTCCGCCGAGGATATTTGATTTTTCTAAGAGAAGAACACTCTTTCCTCGTCTTTTGGCTGTGATAGCTGCGGCAACACCCGCAACACCGCCGCCTGCTACGATTATGTCATATTCCTTTTTACAAGTCAACTCATGAGTAACACTGATTTTTTCCATTTTTCACTTTTCCTTTCGAGAAAAATATAGTATTATGAATGTTTTAATTATACCACTTTTTGACAGTGTGTCAACCTGAAATATTTGATAAATCGGGTTTTGATGTAATGCTTCTGCCGAAAGTTTTTTTATAAAGGTGACTGACATAATTGGCATCTGAAAATCCGAAAAGCTGTGATGCTTCATAAAGCTTAAGATTTTCTTTTTCCATGAGAGTTTTTATCTGACGAAGCTTTGCCATATTCACATATTTGATAAGCGAAATCCCTTCGGCCTGTTTGAAAATAGTGCA
>JAFRZS010000209.1 GCA_017442445.1 Clostridia bacterium | reverse complement strand
TATTAACCAATTCCAATCCCATGTGCCGCCGATTACAAAATATCTGAACATACTTATAACCGAGTAAAGAGGATTGGCTTCAATAACCTTTGCTACTACCGGGTTGAAGCTCATCTGATCAACCTTATATAAAATCGGTGTTGCGTAGAATAGGAGCATTGTGAAAACATCGTAGATATATTCAATATCCTTGAAATAAACATCAAGCACCGAAAGTAAAAGTCCGACTCCCAGACACAATACCAAAAGTACACCTACAGGTACTACTGCTAAGAGCATATTCCACGAAAAATGAATCGCCGTTTCACCCTGATATCTGATTATAAAATAAAGCATTACCGCAACCAAAACGATAAGAGATATACAGAATGTTATAAACGAAGATATTACATTCGACAGCGGATAGATGTATTTGGGTACATAGACCTTTTTTATTACACTTGCGCTGTTTCTTATTGAACGCATACCGCGTTTTGTTGACTGAGTGAAAAACTCATACAGCAAACGGCCGCACAACAGATACATCGGATATTCACCCGGGCCGCCGCCTTTATTGAAAAGTCTTCCGAAAATAAGTATAAGTACTATCGTTGTAAGTAACGGCTGTAAAAATGTCCAGAACATTCCGAGAACGGAGTTTCTGTATTGAAGCTTGACATTTTTATTTACAATTTCTTTTAACAGAAATCTGTATTTCCAGAAATTCTGGAAATATTTTTTTCTGCTTTTTGAAGCATCTGACATTTTTCCACCTCACTATCTGAATAACCATTTAAGTTTGAATTTAATAAGCGACTGAATGTGGGTAAGCATCAGTTTGAAATTTCTTTTGCTTTCCCTACCCCATTCATGATAAACCGTAGCAAACGGGAAAAATACAACCTTGTGCGTTTTTCTTATTGTTTTTGCTAAATCAAAATCCTCAAAATAGAGGAAATATCTTTCATCAAAGCCACCGATTTTTTTGAACAAATCTGTTCTTACCATCAAAAAACAGCCTGATGCAATTTCTGTTTCATAACATTCGCTGTCGTCTTTATCAAGCATCGCATATTCTGCGAGAAGTTTACTCGGTTCGCCCTCTTTTCTCAAGCGACTTGCTACGAGATATTTCATCTTCGGTTCTCTTTTTCCGAGTATCTGCGCTCTTCCGTCAGGGAAACAGATTTTCGGTGACAGCAAACCGATCTCATCATGTCCGTCCATATACTCTGCCATTTTCAAAGGAACATTATCGCGAATTGAAATATCCGGGTTGATAAGTACATGATATTTAGACTCAAGTTTGTCAAGCAACACATTATGTCCTCCGCCAAAACCGAGATTTTCACCTGTTGAGATAACCTCAACCTGAGGATAATTCTCCCTGATAAATTCGGGAGTTGAGTCGGTGGAATTATTATCAACAATGTAAAGCTTGAAACTTATATCTTTTGTGTTTTCCAAAACACTCTCAACAGTGTTTTTTATTGAATTGATATTGTTGTAGGTTACAATGCAACCTGAAACGGAATATTCCATTTTACACCTCAAATTTTTTTCTGTGTTTTTTCAGTTCTTTTATAAGATTAACGCGCCAGGTAATTTTCTGTGCCAGCGTTGTTGCACCGCCTGTAACATTTTCGGAATGGCGTCTGTATTTTATCAGCGGTGTATCTATAACTTCAATATTCAAGTACTCCTCAGCAATAACCGCTATCCATTGGTCATGCATGGGAATATCATCGGGGAACGGCAGCACAAGCGGAAGAATTTCCTTTCTGAATGCCATACAGCAGCCCATATAAGAATTGCGGATAATGTTCTGCCAATAACCTCTTGTAAAGCCTTTAGCCTGGAATGTTGTGCAAACGAACTCCATGTTTTCGTCGGTGATATCCGCATTATGAACTACCAAATCTGCTCCTGAATTGATTTTTTCCATAACCATCGGAACTTTTTCAGGAAGCCATATATCGTCCTGATCGGATAAAAATATTACATCACCCGTGCAGTTTACTATTGCATTTTCAAAATTCTTTATTACACCTTTTGATTTTCCTTCAATATATCGGATTCTCGGATCATCAAATGTATCAATCACTGCCTTTGTTTTACCTGCGGGATTATCGTCCGAAATGACAATTTCATCATTTTCACCGAGTGTTACGAGTATTGATTCAAGCTGTTCTTTTATATATTTTTCGCCGTTATATGCGGCTAAAGCTACTGATATCTTCATATATTAAGACTCCGTTTTAAGATCTGTAAATAGACATAGTTATAATCATACTTATTTTACCATTATATTGCATCTTTTTCAAGACATTTGCAATATTTTTTCATTGACCATGTTCACAATTTATTAATATATACATTTTATAATTGATAATAAGGAGGGTTTTTATGGAATTGTTTTTATCGAAAATACTGTGTTATCTCTGCTCTTTTCTGATGTTTATAAACACTAACTGTTTTACGCTTTTCAATGCTTATGAGGTTGATGAAATTACACCCGGTGCAGATGTTCGTGTCGTCAGCTTCAATGTACGCTGTAATTCTGACAGTCCGTTTGTAAAGAGTATTTTTTACCGTTCTATGCTTATATGCTCTCAGTTAAAAAAGGCACAGGCGGATACCATCGGTTTTCAGGAAGTGACTGAAGAATGGATGCCTTATCTTGAAAAACTCCTACCCGAATATGACTACATATATCTCCCCCGAGCCGATGATGACAAGGAAGCTTCTCCTTTGTTTTATCTTAAAGATAAATTCAATCTCCTTGACAGCGGTACCTTCTGGCTGTCGGATACTCCCGATGTTTACGGTTCAAAATATGAGTTTTCAGGCTGTGTCAGAATCTGCACATGGGCATTGTTACAAAACAAAGAAACAAACGAAAGCTTTGTTCACATGAACACACATCTTGATCATGTAAGCAAGGAAGCAAGAATAAAACAGCTTGAGGTTTTGTATTCACAAGCCAAGAAGTTTGAGAAAAATTATCCCGTAATCATCACAGGTGATTTCAATGATGTGCCCGGCTCTGCACTTCATAATAATATGATAAAATCATTTTCAGACTGCAGAATTACGGCAAAAAATTCTGATGCATCACGCACCTACCACGATTACGGAAATACAAGTAAAATTTTAGATTTTATTCTCGTTTCAAAAAACTCGGAAGCATTAAGATTTGACACCTTTGAAGAAACAATAAACAACGCCTACCTCTCAGACCATAACGGAGTATGGGCAGATATAAAACTTAAATAATATAAAAATTAGCAGTAAAAAACTTTCGTTTTTTACTGCTCATTTTAAAATTGAAAATATACGAACGGGTGTTCTCCCGTAAAAGCTAATGCAATTATCAGACCGCAGACTACAAAGAAAATTGTAAGTGTTGAAATTTTATTTAATCTGACAATCGGATAGAAGCCGTTTATTGTTTCTGCTCCCTGTTTTTTCGCTCTGAAAACTGCAACAAGCGTTGCAATCAATACTACTGCAAAAGCTACAAATGTCCAAGAAAACGGTTGTACTATACCCTGCTGTAATGTAAACATTCCTTTTATAATCTGCCATGCATTTAAAAAGCTGTCTGCACGGAAGAAAATCCACAAAAATGAAACAAATAAGAATGTTCCTGTCATATTTAAAATACGGATAATTGTCGGTTTTTCCTTACGCTTGGGAATAAGCTTATCAACACATAACGCAAGTCCGTGCAACGCTCCCCAGAATACAAATGTCCAGTTTGCTCCATGCCACAAACCGCCCAAAAGCATAGTAATAAAAAGGTTTATATGCTGACGGATTTTTCCCTTCCTGTTTCCGCCAAGCGGAATGTAGAGATATTCTCTCAGCCATGTAGACAGGCTTATATGCCATCTGCGCCAGAAGACTGTAACATTTTCTGAAATATACGGCATATTGAAATTCGGACAGAAATCATATCCGAAGCACTTTGCACATCCGATTGCGATATCGGAATAACCTGAGAAATCAAAATAAATCTGAATCGAATAAGAAAATACTGCCAGAACAATTGATATCCAGCTGTATGCACTCGGAACTCTGAAAACATCATCAACAAAAACTGAAAGATGGTCTGCTATAACTATTTTCTTTACAAGTCCGAATACCATCAGCTGTATTCCGTTTTCAATATTTTTTAATGTTATTCTCCTGTCCTCTTTCAGCTGCGGTAAAAATTCTGCCGCTTTGACAATCGGCCCGGCAACAAGCTGCGGGAAAAAGCTTATGTATAAAGCTAATTTTATAAAACTTTTTTCTGCTTCAATTTTTCCTCTTTTTACATCAATAACATAGCTTAGTGCCTGGAAGGTGTAAAACGATATTCCGACAGGCAATATGATTGACAATGTCCCAAGCTCTCCGCTTATTGATGACAAAAAGAAATTGAAATACTTGAAAAAGCCAAGCACCGCAAGAGGTACTGTTATTCCCAATGCATATACAAATTTTTTATTTGTAAAAAGAGCTGTTACATAAGAACAGGCTGTTACGAATAAAAGAAGGAAACAAAATCTCCAATCCCAATATCCGTAGAAAAAGTAACTTGCAAGTAAAAGGAAAACCTCTTTGTATGTACTGCTTTTAAATCGTTGAAGGACAGAAACAACGCCAAGCACAAGAACAAAAAATATAATAAATTCAATTGATGCAAATGACATTATTTCACCTCCCCTATAATCTCAAATAAAGCATCTGCTACTAATTTATGTCCATGCTTATTGAGATGTCCGCTTTCAACGGAGGTATTTGAAAATCCGTGCGGTAAAATGTGAGTCTTATTATAGTTTTCAATAAAAATATCCGTCATATCTACGAAAATAACTCCATTGTTTTCACATACGGTTCTGAAATTATTTCTTGTGATTTCATCTATCGACGGTGTAAGACTACCGTTATCATTCAGAATAAGATTATTCTGATGCAGGATAATAAGCTTTGCGCCGTATTTATCTGCAGTTTTTGAAAGCTTTTCTAACATCTCGTTATACAAATCAAGATTTATGCGAGGTATATATGATGTTAAAATCTGTTCTTCGTTCTGATTTCTCAAAAATGCTTTCAACTGAGAATACATCAGTCTGAAAAATTGATTTTTCTGTAAAAGTCCTATAATTCCGCCTGAATGTGACTCCAGCTCTTCCATACTTGAATCAAGTACACTCTGAATTTTTTCATCGCTGTAATAAAGCTCCAATGCTTCGATTACCACATATTCTGACGGCTTATATTTTTCAACCGCCGCTTCAAGATTATCTGCAC
>JAFRZS010000208.1 GCA_017442445.1 Clostridia bacterium | reverse complement strand
TGTCAATGTGCTGACGTGTTTTGGGATCCATGAAAATTTTGTGTTCCCATACTCTGTATCTCCAAGCATTTGAAATGCCCTTGATTTCATCAGACTCAATTGCAGGGTGGATATACATTTCAGAGAAACCTTCGGGGATAGTTGAAATGTGGTTCATCATATATTCCTGATACTGTTCAAATGAATCGCCCTGGGGACTCTTTGTTTCGTGAGCCATGAGATAATCAAGGATAACAACATTGTTTTCTCTTGCAAGTTCGCCCATCTGAGCCAATACCATCTGAAGAAGAGCAAGAGGAATTTTAATACCGAATGTTGAGTTGTTTATCTGACTGTCGTTGAACTTTGAAGGAAGTCTGAAAGGAAGTTTGTATTCAGCAGCAATCTTGAGTACTTCTTCAAGTAATTCGTCTCTGCCTGTTTCAATACCGTACATTGAACCCATGTGGTTATCAATGTGAGAGGGTTCAAGACCGATTTTCTTAACAAAGTCAATCTGAGCTCTGAGCTCTTTCTTTGCTTCTTCAAGGTCAGCGTGTTCTTCAAACTGATCTGACTCATGCCACATATAGCCTTCTTCATCTCTGAGAGACGGTGTGCCGTCTGCGATGGGGCGCCAACGGTAGTTTTTCCATTCGCTTGTAGTTGTAAGATGAACGCCGATTGCAAACTCAGGGTGAGCGATAGCATATCTGATTGCTTCCAAAGCCCAGCCGCAAGGTGTCATGATTGTTGCTGATGTAACACCGCCGCATTCAAGAAGCTGCTGAGTAGCGATGTTTCCTGCTTTACACATACCGAAATCGTCGGCATTGATAATTAAATACTTGTCCATTTTTTTAGTTCTCCTTTTTATATTAAAATTTGAGTAATTTTATTCATATTATTATACTAAACGACAATATTTTTGTCAATTGAAATCAGCAAATTAAACAAATAAAGTATATAGCAAAACACTATATTGTAATTCTTTCAAAAAATGCTTCCGTTGAAACATATTCGGGACGGTTAAAACGATTAAGACGGAAAAGTTTTTCGGGATTATCCCTTGATAAAATATTGATTTTTTCCTGACAGGTGAAAGCGGCTTTGAAACCGAGTTCTTTTATGATGGCTTCACCCTCATCAGAAACCGTACCGTAAGGGTAGGTGAAGGCTGTCGGAGTGTAGCCTGTGATATCTTTCATTTTATTCTGGAATTTTAAAAGGTCGTCTGAAAGAATCGCCCTGAAAGCATCAACTGTTTCATCTTTTTTTATTTTTACTCCGTTTCGGTCAGCAGTTCTTTTGTGCATATCATAGGTGTGATTTTGTATCTCAACATAGGGCGATTTAACGAGTTCAGCTATGGTATCCCAATTCATATAGGCATATTTTACATTGTTATCAGGTGCCTGTGTGAAAGCATCGGCAAACGAACCCACAACAGATGCAACCGCCTTCATATCGTATTTTTTTAAAAGCGGCAGTACATATTGATTTACACTTTCAAATCCGTCATCAAAAGTGAGCATAACACACTTTTCGGGCAAGTCTGAGCCGTTATGGAAAAAGTTTATAAGATCTTCTGTTGTGATTGCCGTATATCCTTCGTTTTTTAAATATGCAAGATCACTTTCGAGTGTTTCATAGGACAAAACATAATCGCCGAGATTTTTGTCGGATTTTGAAATCTGATGATACATAACAATCGGTAATTTTATTTCAGACGGACTGTACGATGTTATGATTGAATCGGGTGTAAATTCTGCACTGAATGTAATCAGTAAAGTGATAAGCGCAATAATAAATATGTGAAGCTTTTTTATCTTAATAACCACAAAACCACCTCAAGAAATTTGTATTAAAATGAGGTAAGATTTATTCTTTTGAGAAAGTGTTGATACAAACGTTTTTTTGTGATAATATATATGACAAAGGGGTGAGAGTATGGGCTTATCTAAAAATGACAATCAGATGTCAAAGGGTATTGCCATTATAGGAATGGTAATGCTTCACCTGTTTTGCAGGATTGAAAATCTTCCTTATACACCTTTGATCTGGATAGGGAGTACTCCGTTGATTTATTATTTCGGACTGTTCGGAGATCTGTGTGTTCCGATTTATTGTTTTTGCAGTGGCTACGCTCAGGCTCTTTTGTTTGATAAAGAAGCACAGCTTTATCGAAAGCGGAGATATGACAGGTTGCTGAAATTTCTGATAAATTACTGGATAGTTCTTGTTGTTTTCTCGATTGTAGGCTTGATTTCCGGCTCAACGTCAGTTCCGGGAACATGGCTGGACTTTTTAGGCAATTTGTTTTTATATGATATTTCTTACAATGGCGCATGGTGGTTTGTGCTTACATATGTGTTCCTTGTTTTGTGTTCGCCGTGTCTTTGCAAGATATCAAAAAAACTCAATCCGATAGTTTTATTTGTCATAAGCGGAGTATTATATTTTGTTGCATATCTTTTCAGATTTTATATAAAATTAGATATGCCGCATACAATTCTTGCTAAGATCTGGGAACAGCTTATACTTTTCGGAACATCTCAGTTTTCTTTTGTGGTAGGTATAATTTTCTATCAGCAGAGGCTGATGGAAAAACTCAGGGCAATAAAAATAAAACCTGTTCTGAAGACGGTAATTTGTCTTCTTGTCATAGCATTACTCTTTGTAATTCATGCGATAGAACAATCGCTCATAATAGCACCGATTACGGGTATTGTCACCATGGTATGTTTCCATTTGATGCATAAGAGTAAATGGGTTGAGAAAGTGTTTTTATTCTTCGGAAAACATTCAACAAACATCTGGCTTGTTCATATGTTTTTCTATTTAATAATTTTTGAAAACCTTGTATTTGTTGCAAAATATCCGATTCTTATTCTGCTGTTGATGTTTGCGATATGTATTGCGGTATCATACATTATTGATTTTATGAACGCGGGTTTGAATAAATTGATATTCAGAGAAAAGAAAAAACAATGATAACATATCGGGGTATTGACATAAAGGTAAGTAAAGTGTAAAATTAGTACATCAAAAAAGAAAGCGTGGGACATATGTCAGGACATTCAAAGTGGAATAATATTAAAAGAAAGAAAGAAAAAACCGATGGTCAGAAGGCAAAGATTTTCACGAAAATCGGTAGAGAAATTGCAGTTGCAGTAAGAGAGGGCGGACCTGATCCCGCTTCTAACTCAAAGCTTAAGGATATTATTGCAAAGGCAAAGGCAAGTAACGTGCCGAATGATAATATTGAAAGAATTATCAAAAAGGCTTCAGGTGAAGGCTCAAATGCACAGTATGAAGAAATAATGTACGAAGGCTACGGCCCTTCAGGAATAGCGGTTATTGTTGAAACACTCACAGAAAACCGCAACAGAACAGCCGGTGAAATGCGTCACTATTTTGATAAATACGGCGGAAATATGGGGCAGTCAGGCTGTGTTTCTTTCATGTTCACAAGACAGGGCGTATTACTCATTGATGCAGAGGACATTGATGAAGATAAGCTCATGGAAGAAGCTTTGGAAGCAGGTGCAACTGATTTTATCGCAGATGACGGTGTATTTGATATCAGAACAGAACCCACAGATATGGGTGCTGTAAGAGATGCACTTGATGAAAAAGGCTATACATTTGTATCAGCAGAGGTAGAATATGTTCCCGGAACATACACAAGACTTGAAACAGAAGACGATATCAAGAACATGGGCAAAATGCTTGAGATGTTTGAGGATAACGATGATGTTCAGGCAGTATGGCATAACTGGGAGAACGCAGAAGACTACGAATAAGGGATGCTAAAAACGTACAGACCGCACGAAACAAAAACGGCAGTTTGATAGCTGCCGTTTTTTTCGTGTTTATTCTGCGCATTTTTTCCTATCACTTTAAAATAAACTCAGAAAAGAAATTACGGACAGTAAAACCTATGTTTACTGTCCGTTCTGATGTTAATATTCTAATGCGGTGTAGGTGATGTTTCTGAGTCTTGGTTGTACGTGTTCGTAGAGATATCCTATAACGTGCTGTGTGTAGAAAAGAGAAATTTCCGCTTCGGGATCAATAAGCATATATGAACCGGCAAGACCTGCCCAACCGAAATCGTTACAGTTTGCGGGAGCACCTGCTGCTGCGGGATTTACCATTGTGCGAACACCTATACCGTAGCTGTAACCGGGATCAACATCGATTTTTATATTTTTCAAGTCATACATATGGTCGGCACGCATCAGGTCAACAGTTGATGATGCAAGTATTCTCTTTTTAGTAGCACCGACACCGCCGTTACAGAGCGCTTCTGCAAGTTTGATGCAATCTTCTGCAGTTGATATCATTCCGGCACCGCCGCTTGTGTAATTAGGGGAGAGCTGATGCGAATTTTCAAGCTTTGTTTTAACGACAGCGTCCTGTTTGTAATCGTAAGTATATTGAGATGCGAAACGCGACATATCCGCTTCGTCAAGAGAAAATGTGCTGTCTTTCATACCGAGAGGTTCAAAAATATTTTTCTTTACATACTCAGCAAACGGCATTCCCGAAACAACCTCAATGAACGCACCGAGTAAATCATAACAAAGGCTGTATCTCCAGGCGGTACCCGGCTCGAACATAAGAGTCATTTTTGAAAGTCCCGTTGCAAATTCACGCGTAGTATATTTGTAGTCGGTTCTTCTGTATAACGATTTCAGAGTGAAGTCTGAAAAATCGTAATTAAAACCTGCAGTCATAGTAAGAAGATGATGAATGGTAATTCTGTTTTTTGCAAGTTCTATATCATAATCATCGCCGTTTATGTTGGTTCTTGTGTTCATTGTTTTGAACTCAGGGAGATAGTAGAATAAAGGCTCGTTCATACCGTATTTACCCTGTTCCCAAAGCTGAAGAGCAGCAACTGCTGTAACAAGCTTTGTTATTGAATACATAAAGCACTGCGTTTTTGTAGTGAAGGGTACGTTTGTATCAAGGTCAAGAACTCCTGCGCTGTGTTCAAAAACCTTTTTGTGCTTATGATATACAATACAGTTACAACCGGGAACTTTTTTGTCAGGTCCCAGAGAATCAATAAATTTTTCAAGATGATTAAAGTTCATCATACACACTCCTTTGCCGGAATATTGTATCACACAGATTTATAATATGCAATAATCATATTGACTTTTTTTGTTTAGTAGGTTAAAATTTCGTTAAAGTGAGGTGCAATTTATGAGCAATTTTACAACAAAATTAAAGTACAATAAACCTGCTGTAATCTGGACAGATGCTATGCCTTTGGGTAACGGTTCATTAGGTGCTATGGTTTACGGCAATCCTGTAAATGAAAAAATTTGCATGAATTATGATGAGCTTTGGTCGGGCACACCTGAAAAGAAAGTAAATAAAGATTTTTATAAACATTTTCTTATCGCAAGGGATATGGCTTTAGAAGGCGGTGTAGGAAAGCTTTATGAAGCGGATCAGTATATGGAAAAATACTGCACAACAGGTTCTTCTCAGGCATATCTTCCTATGTGCGACCTTCTGTTTAATTTTGCAGAAGGAGAGGTAAGTGATTACACAAGAGAGCTTGATATAGCAAATGCAGTTTATAAAGACGAATATACAAAAGACGGAAATAAAATTTCAAAAGAAATTTTTATAAGCAATCCGAAAAAATCAATGGTGGTGAAAATTACTGCAGAAAAACCGATTGATTTTGAAGCAGTACTTGAATGTCGGCTTAAATCCGAAATAACAACTGATGAATCGTCAATTATTCTGAATGCAGAATGTCCGTATCATAATGATTGTGATGCTCATGAGCAGATTTATGATGATGTCAAAAAAGGTATTCAATATATGACGGTCTGCAAGTTCAAAACTGACGGCGAAATTTCATCATCAGGTGAAAAGCTTGTGATAAAAAATGCAACGGAAACTGTTGCTGTTTTATCTTGTGAATCAAGCTTCAACGGTTTTGACAAAGACCCCTACAGAGAGGGAAAAGAATACAAAAATGCTACGCTCAACAATGTTGAAACAGCAATAAATATCGCTTATGATGAATTAAAAGAAGAACATATAAATGATTACAAATCTCTCTTTGACAGAGTGTGTCTTGAAATTGATTCAGACGGCGATAAAACACTTGATACTTATGAGCGCCTTATAAATTTCGGAAAAGACAAGAGTGATATTTCACTCTATGTTCTCTATTTTAATTTCGGCAGATATCTTGCTATTTCCGGTTCAAGAAAAGGCACACAGCCCATGAACTTGCAGGGAATATGGAATGACAGTCTTTTCCCGCCGTGGAGATCAAATTACACAACAAATATCAATACGGAAATGAACTATTGGCCGATGTTACCCTGTAATCTTACAGAGCTCAATGAACCTCTTGTGAAAATGGTTGAAGAATTATCTGTAGTAGGTCAAAAAACCGCACGTGAATACTATGGCGCAAGAGGCTTTGTTTCACACCACAACACAGATTTGTGGAGAAAAACGGAAAACCCCGGCGGTTCATCATCATGGGCGCAGTGGCCGATGTCGGGCGGTTGGTTCTCTCGTCATCTTTTTGAGCAGTATGAATATACTTGCGATGAAAAATTCCTGAGAGAAACCGCATATCCTGTTATTAAAAAAGCGGCAGAATTTTTCTCTGATATGTTGGTAGAAGATAAGGACGGTTATCTTATTATGTGTCCGTCAACATCGCCTGAAAATCTTTTCAGAGATGACGGAAAATTCTGCGCAGTTTCACAGACAACTACAATGACAATGTCAATAGTTCGCGAGGTATTGGAAAATGTAATCAAGTCCTGCGGAATCTTAAAAATTGACGAGGATTTCTGCAAAGAAATTTCAGAAAAGAAAGAAAAATTATTACCCTTCAAGATAGGCAGTCAGGGACAGCTTTTAGAGTGGTACAATGAAGTGGTTGAGGTTGAACCCCACCACCGTCATGTGTCACATTTGTATGCACTTCATCCGTCAAATCAGATTACTCCCGAAACACCCGAGCTTTTTAATGCTTGTAAAAAGACACTTGAAATCCGTGGTGATGAGGGTACAGGTTGGAGCCTTGGCTGGAAGATAAATTTCCACGCAAGACTTCTTGACGGCAACAGAGCATTATCACTTCTTGACAGACAGCTGAGATTTGTTCCGCCCGAAATCGGTCTGGATTTTGTAAGAGGCGGCGGTACATACTTAAATCTCTTTGACGCACATCCGCCTTTCCAGATTGACGGAAACTTCGGTGCGGTCAGCGGTATAGTTGAAATGCTTTTGCAGTGCAGAAACGGCAAGATTTATCTGCTTCCCGCACTTCCTGATAAGTGGAAAAACGGAAAGATAACAGGACTTAAAGCAAAGGGTAACTTTACTGTTGATATTGAGTGGGAAAACTCAAAACTTAAATCCTATTCAATCAAGGGCGAGGGCACACCCGAAGTTTATTATAACGGAGAAAAAATATGAAGGTAGATTTATATGATTTTGATAAGACGGTTTTTCCTTGTGATTCCACGACGAAA
The DNA here is from genome assembly GCA_017442445.1 of Clostridia bacterium. Taxonomy (GTDB): domain Bacteria; phylum Bacillota; class Clostridia; order Oscillospirales; family Acutalibacteraceae; genus RGIG2945. The sequence continues at coordinate 8,816 of JAFRZS010000208.1, read as the reverse complement.
TTCTGGAGATTCTGTCTTGTGAAAAATCCGAAAATAATCAAACACATACCGCATCAGATAAAAGCGGCGGCAGTATATTTTTTCTGTAAAAAAGATCTGACTTATTTAAAAAGTGAGTTTCTCTGTTTTGTGAAGTCAATTGATGTGCAAAAAATGGCGGAGCTTTTCTGGGATAAAAATTCCGATAAAATTTTTGAGTGGTTTTTACCCGAAAACAGAAAAAATCCCGCAATCGTAATATCGGCTTCACCTGAATTTGTGTTAAAGCCGATATGTGAAAGATTGCAGGTTTATAAGCTGATAGCAACCAAAACAGATGCAGACGGAAAAATTGTCGGAATCAACTGCAAGGGTGCCGAAAAAGTCAAAAGACTTTATGAAGAAATGTCTGATATAGAAATTGAAAATGTTTATTCGGATTCTCTTTCAAGCGATAAGTACATATTTGAGCTTGGAGAAAAAATGTATCACACCATAAAGGGTGAAATTAACTTAATTGAAAAGCTTTAAAAAATCTTCGGTTGTAGAATTCTGAATAAATGAATTAAAATCAATAGTCCCGATTTGTTCTTTCAGCAAATCGGGATTTGTTGAAAGTCCGACAAAAAGTTTTTCAAGCTCATGAATTTCCCTGAGTGCATTGAAATCACCGAAAAATCTTATATTTTCAATAAGTCCGTTCCTGACAGTGTAGTTTGCAGTAAGCAGACCGCAAGAAGACAGGACGGATTTTTCTATTGTGAATTTCGGAGCATCGCCGAAATTCCAATCCCATGTAGAGTATTTTGATTTCCGGAGTTTTTCGATTTCCGAAACATCAGTTTCGGAAAAAGAAGCTTTCGGACAATCTCCGTCATTCAAAAGGAAATAGTACATATCATTTAAAAATTGAGACGGAGTTTTATCAATATCAAGCAAGGAGCTTATGTTTGCAACTCTGCTTTTAACTGAGGAAATACCTTTTGACTGAAGCTTCAGCGGGTTGGGGGTCAGTGCTTCTGATAAAACGGAAAGGTCAGCAGAATAAAGCAAGGTGCCGTGTACTATTGCTCTGCCGTTTTTTGATACCTGAGCAGTACCCGATATTTTATATCCGTCTGCAATAATATCATTCCGTCCGCTGAAAACGGCATCAAGTCCTATGCTTTTAAGAAAGTCAATTATTTTTGAGAACTGATTTTTTAAATCAACAAGCTTATCGCTGTTAATAATATAAGAGAAATTGATGTTTCCGAGGTCGTGAAAAACTGCGCCGCCGCCTGTTAATCTGCGGACTACGGGGATATTGTTCTTCTGAACAAAGTCAAGGTTAATCTCGGCATGGGCATTCTGATTTCTTCCGATTATAACAGATGCAGAGTTTCTCCAAAGGAACAAAAACTCCTCACTTTTTTTAGTAAGAAGGTATTCCTCACAAGCAAGATTGTAAGCCGGATTTGTTGAATCGGAAATAAAAATAAGATGTTTTCCCTGAGTTTTCAAAATAATCACCCCGTCAGAATAATTTTAGACGAAATATGAATAAAGTCAAGAAAAATTTACTTGTATTTGACAATAAAGTTTGGTATAATACATTATGAGTAGAAGTGTATATTGAGGTATTGTATGTTAGAATTTAAAACACCGTTACTCAGCGATAAAATCTGGGTGGACGGTTGCTTGAAAAAATCCGGGAATTTCTCCTGTGCATACTCTTTCGGTAACCTTTTTGTATGGGAGCCTGTTTACAGAACCCGCATATTGAAGCTTGACGGTTTTTACTGCGCAAAATATTACAGCAGAAACACAGGCTACATTTTCCCGAGAGGTGAAGGAGATTTAAAAAGTGTAATAGATAAGCTTATTGAAGATGCGTCCGATTGCGGTCACGAATTCAGACTTTACGAGCTGACTGAGGCTGACAGACAAGAGCTTGAAAAAATATATCCGGGGCGCTTCAGATTTGAGCAGAACAGAGATGATTTTGATTATATTTATTTAACCGATAACCTTATATCTCTTTCAGGTAAAAAATATCATGCGAAAAGAAATCATATTTCATATTTCAAAAACAATAATAACTGGTCATTTGAAGCTATAACGGAAGATAATCTTCAGGAATGTTTTGAAATGAATGAAAAATGGCTTGAAGAAAATCTTGAAAAAGACTCTGAAGGCATACTGAAAGAATCACGCGCGGTTAAAACTGCGCTTGGAAATTATAAAGAATTAGGCTTTGTCGGAGGTTTACTCAGAGCAGAAGGCGAAGTGGTTGCTTTTACAATCGGTGAGGAATTGAACGATGAAATTTTCTGTACCCATTTTGAAAAAGCATTTGCGTCTGTCAGAGGTGCGTATCCTACGATAAACAGAGAATTTGCGGCAAACATGCTGACATCTTACAAATATATAAACAGAGAAGAAGATGCGGGTGACGAGGGTTTAAGAAAAGCAAAGCTTTCATACAGACCTGAAATCCTGCTTGAAAAAAGTGAGGCAGTTTTAATAGGATGATTACCGTAAACCAAGAGGGTATAATCAATTTATGGAGCAAAACCTTCGGAGATACACATGAATATGTAGAAGGCTTTATTGATGCATTTTCAGATAAAGCAGAATTTCTTACAAAGGAAGTAAATTCCGAAACGGCATCAATGCTTTGTATGATTGAGTGTAGCTTGTCGGGGCGTAAGGGTAAATATATATATGCCTGTGCAACTGATGAAAAATACAAAAAGTCAGGCTTTATGACAGAACTTTTAGAAAAAGCTAAGGATAAAGCTCAAAAAGACGGATATGATTTTTTGGTGTTGGTACCTGCAACAAAGCCGCTTTTTGATTACTACGAAAAGCGCGGATACAAGACTTTCTTAAAGGCAAAAGAAATAAAGGTATCATCAAAGATTTTAAAAATCCTTTCAAAAGGCGAAGCAAGTAAATCTGAAGCTGATGCAAAGAAAATCAATGAAATGAGAAAAGCATTTCTCACAAAAAGTCCGGCTGTGATGTGGACTGATGAACAGATGAGCTTTCTTATAAAAAACTATGATAAAGTTTTATATTCCGAGAATATCGGTTATGCATTTTTGAGGGAAGAAAACAATACAGTTTTTATTGATGAGATCTGTGCTGATAACAAACATTTCTGTGAGATGTTGAAGCTTATCTCAGATAACACAGAAGCTGACAATTATTGTTTTTATGTACCTATGGACTGTCCGTTCACAACGGATAATTTTGAAATAAAAAATAAGGGTATGATATTATCCTTTGAAAATTCAGTTGAAAAAGAAGGCTATATAGGTCTTCAGATGGAGTGAAATTATGGTTTATTTATTTTTAGCAGACGGTTTTGAAGAAGTGGAAGCATTAGCAACCCTTGATTTTTTAAGACGATCAGATATAGAAGTGCTGACAGTGGGTATATCGGCAGATAAAATAAAAGGTTCACATTCAATCACGGTAGAATGTGATATTACAGAGGATAAGGTTGCTTTAGACAATAAAGTTGAAGCAATAATTTTACCCGGCGGAATGCCCGGTACAATAAACCTTGAAAATTCGGAAACAGTACAGAAGGCAATAAAATACTGTCTTGAAAATGATATATACATAGCATCAATCTGTGCCGCACCGAGCATACTCGGACACATAGGTGCATTAAAAGGCAAGGAAGCAATATGCTATCCCGGTTTTGAAAAAGAGCTTGAAGGTGCAAAGGTTTCCGAAAAGCCTGTTGTGACCGACGGAAAAATTATCACAGGCAAGTCTATGGGTTATGCAATCGAATTTGGTGCAGAAATAGTAAGAAATATAAAAGATAAAGATACAGCAGAAAAAGTAATGAGGGCGATTTTGTAATGTTTGATATTAGACCTTACAAAAAAGAATTAAGAGAAAAATGTAAAAAAATCCGTATCGGTATGACCGCGGAGCATAAAGAGCGACTTGACCGCAAAATTGCGAACAAGTTACTGAATATGTGGATATACAGAGAAGCGGAAACATTATTCCTTTATGTTTCAAAGGATATTGAGGTAGATACATTTTTCATCATAAGCGAATCTCTCAAGCGCGGAAAAAGGGTAGCGGTACCCAGATGCGTTGAGGGAACGCGAAACATGGATTTTTATTTAATCAACAGCCTTGACGACCTTGAAGAAGGGAGCTTCGGAGTCCTTGAGCCTAAAACTCAGGTTTGCGAAAAGCTGACCGATTTTTCAAAAGGTCTTTGTATAGTACCTGCGTTGGCTTTTGACAAGTTAGGTTACCGTCTGGGCTACGGAAAAGGATACTATGACAGATTTCTTTCAAATTTCAAAGCTACAACGGTGGGAATCTGTTACAACAGCTGTGTTCAGGAGAAAAATCTTCTGCACGGAAAATTTGACAGGCGGGTTAAATATCTGATAACCGAAAGCTTGATTTTAGACACGGAAGCTTAACGTAATTATTATAATTTTTGCCATACAAGGATGTGACCACAATGGATGAAAATAAGAATAATTTAAACGATGACCTCAAACCGATGGAATACTATGATTTTAAATCGGCAAAAGAAAAGAGTGAGGCTGAAGCAAAACGCGAAAGCGAGGACTATGTAGTTGATCGCTCTGAGAGAGTGCGCAATTTCATAGCCAATATGGAAAGTACCGATATTGACGATATGATAGAAACCGTTGATACAACAACACCCGAGCATAAGGGAGAGGTGTATTTCTCAACAGCGAAAGCAAGAAAACACACAACGGGACACCAGACGCCTAAAAAAGATAATGCCAAAAAGAAGAATACTGCAATCCGCACACTGTCGGGAATTTTCACAACATTTATGTTGGTGTTCATAGTTGTTGCTACAGCCGTAGCATCAATAGTCGGTATTTCATGCATAGGTGATGTTCTCGCGCTCAACAGAAGTAAACAGCAAGTGACGGTCACGGTGCCTGAAAATACCGATGTCAAAAATATGATAAGCATATTGGAAGACTCGGGACTTATCAAGAATGAACTTTTCTGCAACCTCTTTGCAAAGTTCAGACATATGGACTCAAATGAATATTTAAGCGGTGTTTATTATATGAATGCAGGAATGGGACTTGAGAGAATGTTGAATCTTGCAAAAATTGCACCGTCAAAAATTGATACGGTACAGGTGTCAATTCCTGAGGGTTATACCTTGTATCAGGTTTTCCAGCGTCTTGAAAGTAACGATGTCTGTGATGCACAGCAGTTGTTTGATACCTTGAATCAAATAGATTTTGACTATGATTTCATTGATGAACTCGCAGAGAGCGAAGGCGAGTACAGTATATATGAAGGTTATTTGTTCCCCGATAAGTATGAATTTTATCAGGGTGAAAATCCGACAAATGTACTCAAAAAATTCCTTGAAAACTATGATAATAAGTGGACAGCAGAATACAGTAAAAAAGCTGAGAACTTGGGTATGACACGCGATCAGATTATGATAATTGCATCCATTATTCAGAAGGAAGCAGTAACTAAAGAGCAGATGGGTAATATTTCATCTGTAATTCACAATCGCTTGAAGAGAAGCGCAAGTTATCCTGTAATTGAGTGTGATTCAACACTTGAATATGTAAACAGCAGTATTACTCCTGTAATAGGAGAACAGCTTTCTTCAAAATACAGCAAGTATTATGACACATTTACCTGCAAGGGTTTACCTGCAGGAGCTATATGCAATCCGGGTACTGAGGCAATTGAGGCTGCTTTGAATCCGAATGATACTTCATATTTTTATTTCCTGCACGACAATGCCGGCAACATTTATCTTGCAGAAACATTTGCCGAATATGAAGAAAAGAATCAAGAGGTGTTAATCGCAAATGGCGCAAAATAATATTGACAGAATTGAATTACTTGCACCTGCAGGAGATACCGAGCGTCTTGGTTATGCTCTGAATTTTGGTGCAGATGCTGTATATCTCGGCGGAACAATGTTCGGTATGAGAGCAGGTCCTAAAAACTTTGATGAAAATGAATTATCAGCGGCAGTAAAATCTGCACATGACATTGGAGTAAAGGTTTATCTGACTTGTAACACAACACCGAGAAACGATGAACTGAAAGTGTTGCCCGACTTTTTAAGAAGAGCAGCAGAGATAGGTGTTGATGCATTTATCGTAACAGATATCGGTGTATTGAAACTCGCAAAAGAAGTAGTACCCGATGTTGATATCCATATATCAACTCAGGCGGGAATTGTAAACTATATGTCTGCAAACGAGTTTTACAATATGGGCGCAAAAAGGATTGTAGTTGCAAGAGAGCTGTCGATGGATGAGATTGCTGAAATCAGAGCAAAAACTCCCGATGACCTTGAGATAGAAGCATTTATTCACGGCGCTATGTGTATGTCCTTTTCAGGCAGATGTCTTTTGTCAAATTATCTGACAGGCAGAGATGCAAACCGTGGCGACTGCGCACAGCCGTGCAGATGGAAATATACAATATCCGAAACAAAGAGAGAGGGAGAATATTTCCCGATTTCCGAGGATACCGAGGGTACATATATAATGAACTCCCGTGATATGTGTATGATAGAGCATATTCCGAAATTGGTTGAAGCAGGTATTACAAGTTTTAAAATAGAAGGCAGAGCTAAATCTGCATATTATACAGGTGTTGTCACCAATGCTTACAGAACGGCAATTGATGAATATAAAAAGAATCCCACTCCTGATTTTATGCCTTCAAAGTGGATACTTGATGAAATGGGTAAAGTCAGCTACCGTGAGTATTGCACAGGATTCTATTTCGGACACCCGAGTGACGATGCTCAGATTTTCTATGACGGAATTTACAAAAGAGATTGGGATGTTGTAGGAATTGTTGAGGATTACAAGGACGGATATCTCTTTGCAGAGCAGAGAAATAAATTCTGCGAAGGCGATGTTTTAGAGGTTTTACAGAAAGGTGAGCCTCCGTTTGAAATTAAGGTTACAAATCTTCGCGATTCAAACGGAGAAGCGGTGGAAAGTGTACCGCATCCGTTGATGAAGCTGAGTTTTAAATGTGATAAAGAAATTACAAAAGGTTCAATTTTAAGGAAAATGAGATAAGAAAGGCAAGGTAGATACCAATGAACATTTTAAAGGATTTCAAAGTTGATAAATTACAGGTTAAAGTAATGGCAACAAGAGAAGAAATGGGCAAAGTAGCAGGTGCAGCTATTGTTGAGAAAATTGTTGAGCTTCAGAAGACAAAGGATGAGCTCAATATGATTTTTGCGGCAGCACCCTCACAGAACGAAGTTCTTGAATATTTAAGAAACACAAAGGAAGTTGACTGGACAAAAATCAACGCATTCCATATGGATGAATATATCGGACTTGATAAGGATGCTCCGCAGGGCTTCGGTAATTTCTTAAGAGACCGTCTTTTCGGTTTGCTTCCCTTCAAGAGTGTAAATTATATTGACTGCTCAGCAACAGATGCTGAAGCTGAATGTGCAAGATATTCAGAGCTTCTCAGAAAATCTCCCATTGATATCGTATGTCTTGGTATCGGCGAGAACGCTCATATTGCATTCAATGATCCCGGTTTTGCAGACTTTGAAGATAAAGAGCTTGTCAAGGTTGTTGAGCTTGACGAGGTTTGCAGAAATCAGCAGGTTAATGACGGTTGTTTTGCAAAGATTGATGACGTACCGAAACAGGCATTGACACTCACAGTACCGATGCTTTTCTCAGGTGATTATCTTTTCTGCACAGTACCCGCACCCACAAAGGCAAATGCTGTTTATAACACAGTTAATGCTGAAATCACTGCAGATGTACCTGCAACAGTAATGAGAAGACATGACAACGCAATAATGTTCTGCGACAATGACAGCGGAGAAAAGGTTTTATAATGATAAAAATAACTAACGGCAAATTACTTACCCCCGAGGGCATATCGGAAAAAAATTTATACATTGAGAACGGAAAAATCGTAGAGATTTCCGATTGTGACAAGTCTTGCGATATTGAAATAAATGCTGAGGGAAACTATGTTTCTCCCGGATTTATAGATATGCACTGTCACGGCGGTGCAGGGCACGATTTCATGGACGGAACAAAAGAAGATGTACTGAAAGCGGCTCACGCTCACTTGAAGCATGGTACAACAACAATTTATCCGACCTCTTTAGCTTGTGATATCGATGTATTAAAAAACGCACTCAATATGATAAGAGAGGCGCAAAAAGAATGTAAAAGCAACATTCCCGGTGTGCATCTCGAAGGTCCGTATTTCTCAAAGGACCAGTGCGGCGCACAGAATCTTGAATACATAACACCGCCCGATGAAGCGGAATATAAAGTGCTTGTCAGTTTGTATGGCGACCTTATAAAAAAATGGAGCTTTGCGCCTGAATTAGAGGGCAGTGAAAAATTTTGCGAGTTTCTTATTGAAAACGGTATAGTCCCCTCAATAGCACACAGTAATGCAAAATATGAAGATGTAAAGGCTGTATATGACAAAGGACTTCGTTCAATGACTCATTTCTATTCCTGTATGTCAACGATTACAAGGGAAAAGGGATTCAGAAAGCTTGGCATAATTGAGTCAGCATATCTTCTTGATGATATCAATATTGAGATAATTGCAGACGGCTGTCATCTTCCGCCCGAACTCTTAAAGCTTATATGCAAAAGCTTTAAGGTTGAGAATATCGCACTTGTAACAGATGCTATGCGAGGCGCTACACAGCCTGACGGTCCTTCGGTACTCGGCAGACTTGATGACGGACTTGACTGTGTTGTTGAAGACGGAGTTGCAAAGCTTCTTGACCGTTCAGCATTTGCAGGAAGTGTCGCAACAGCAGACAGACT
>JAFRZS010000207.1 GCA_017442445.1 Clostridia bacterium | reverse complement strand
GTTGAGTGGAGTGAAAATATAGAAAATGCCCTTCCTTCAGATGCTATAAAAATTACATTTGAGTTGGGAGAAAACGAAAATTCAAGAATAATTACTTTTGATAAGGATATTTTTAATGATGAAAATTCTTGCGATTGATTCAACAGCAACATCGGCATCAGCCGCTATATTGGAGGACTCAAAGATTGTTTCGAGTTCCTTTCTTAATGTCGGACTGAAGCACAGCTCTACTTTACTTTGTCTTGTTGAAAGCACACTGGAAAATGCTTCTCTTAAAATTTCAGATATTGATATGTTTGCTGTAAATGTCGGCCCCGGTTCTTTTACGGGTGTCAGAATTGGTGTGAGTCTAGTAAAGGGACTTGCCTTTACAAATGATTGCAAGTGTATATCTGTATCAACGCTTGAATCTATGGCTTATAATTATAAATCGGTTGATTGTTATGTTTTGGCAGTTATGGATGCAAGATGTAATCAGGTATATTCAGCACTTTTTGAAATCAATTGCGGTGAAGTTAAACGAATTAAAGACGATGATGCTTTACTGATTGATGATATTGATTTTATCCCTGATGATAAAACTGTATATATCGTCGGAGACGGTGCGGAAATCGTTTTTTCAAAACTATCGGACAAGTTTTCAAATATAAGACTTTCGGCAGAAAATCTTGTATATCAGAATGCTGTATCTACAGCTTTGTGTGCGTTTGATAATGTTGACAAGGCTGTCAGCTCAAACGATATTTTACCGCTTTATTTAAGACCGTCACAAGCAGAAAGAAATTTAAAATCTAAGGAGATATAAAATGTTATTTTTAGGTTCTGATCACGCAGGCTATAGCTTGAAAAAAGCAATTACTGATTATTTTGACGCTAATTCAATTGAATATAAAGATTTAGGTTGTGATACTGACTCAGTTCCGTGTGACTATCCTGTAATAGCATATAAAGTAGGTACATCTATCAAGGAAGGTGACCTTGGTATTTTATGTTGCGGTTCAGGTATCGGTATCGGAATTGCAGCGAACAAGATTCCGGGAATACGCGCTGCTTGCTGTTCGGATGTATTTTCTGCAAAATACACAAGAATGCATAATGATGCCAATATTTTGTGTCTTGGCGGAAGAACAATCGGTCCCGGACTTGCAATAGAGCTCGTTGATGCTTTTCTTAAAGCAGAGTTTATCGGTCAACATCACAGTGACAGAGTTGAAATGATAAATAAAATTGAAAAAGGAACATTTGAAATAAAATAAGGAGGATATTTTATGGAAAACGTAACAATTACCAATCATCCGCTTATTCAGCACAAGCTTACATTATTAAGGGATAAGAACACAAGTTCAAAAGAGTTCAGATCTCTTGTAAGTGAAATTGCAACACTCATGTGCTATGAAGCAACACGCAATTTGCCTTTAGTTGAGGTTGAAATTGAAACACCTGTTGCTGTTGCAAAAACAAAGGTTATAGCAGGTAAGAAACTTGCTTTCGTTCCGATACTCAGAGCAGGTCTCGGTATGGTTGACGGTGTACTTGATTTAGTACCCGCAGCAAGAATCGGTCATATCGGTCTCTACAGAGATCCTGAGACTCTTATGCCTGTTGAATATTATTGTAAACTTCCTTCTGACATAAATGAACGCGAAGTTATAGTTGTTGATCCGATGCTTGCAACAGGCGGATCTGCAATTGATGCAATAACTAAGATTAAAGAAAGACATCCTAAGTCAATCAAGTTTATGTGCATACTTGCAGCACCCGAAGGTTTACAGGCTCTTTCATCTGCGCATCCTGATGTTGAAATTTACTGTGCAGCTTTAGATGAAAAGCTTAATGACCACGGATACATCATTCCCGGACTCGGTGATGCAGGTGACAGAATTTTTGGTACAAAATAACTTGCATTATTATAAAAAAAGTGTTATAATCTAAAAAACGGAGGTAATGAATTATGAAACACATTAAAACAATCAACAAAGAAAACCTTAAGGAAACAGTTAAAAAAGGTGGTTGCGGCGAGTGCCAGGCTTCTTGCCAGTCAGCTTGCAAAACTTCATGCACAGTTGCTAACCAGAAGTGTGAGAAGTAATTAAAACCAAAATCGGAATAACAAGGGGCAGTTAAACTGTCCCTTTTCCATTGTAGGAGAGATTTTTAAATGATACATACTTATAAATTGAACGGCTATTTTATTGCGCTTGATGTATGCAGCGGTGCTGTACATATTCTCGATGAAATAACTTATGATGTATTGAATTTGCTTGATAAAAATATGTCTGAAAATTGCCCTGAAGCCGTTATAGACGCTTTAAAGCAATATTCTGAAGAAGATATTAAATCAGCCTATGAAGAGATTTATTCACTTTATAAAGACGGTTTACTTTTCTCTGAAGACGGATATGAGCCTTTTGCTGAAATGATGGGTCCTGCACCTATTAAATCAATGTGTTTGAATATAGCGCATGACTGTAATCTTCGTTGCGGTTATTGCTTTGCATCTCAAGGTGATTTCGGTCACGGCAGAAAGCTTATGACTTTTGAAACAGGTAAAAAGGCTATTGATTTCCTTCTTGAAAATTCAGGTACAAGACATAATCTTGAGCTTGACTTCTTCGGAGGAGAACCTCTTATGAATTTTGAAGTAGTTAAGCAGATTGTTGAATACGCAAGAAGCAAGGAAAAGGAATATAATAAAAATTTCCGCTTCACTATTACAACCAACGGTCTTCTTTTGAATGACAGCAATATTGAGTACATCAATAAAGAAATGTCTAATGTTGTTTTATCTCTTGACGGCAGAAAAGAAATCAATGATAAGCTTCGTTTCAGAGCTGATAAAACAGGTTGTTACGATTCTATTGTACCCAAGTATCAAAAACTTGTGGAGACAAGAGGGGACAAGGATTATTATGTAAGAGGTACTTTTACAAAATATAATCTTGATTTTGCTGAAGATGTCAAGCATTTTCACGATCTTGGATTCGTTCATACTTCAATTGAACCGGTTGTTCTCGATGAGAATATTGAATACAGCCTTACAGAAGATGACCTTCCGAGAATTTTTGAAGAATATGAACGACTTGCAGAGTATATAATTGACCTCAAAAAGAGGGGAGAGCCCTTCAATTTCTTCCACTTTATGATCGATCTCGATCAAGGCCCTTGCGCTATTAAGAGACTCCGCGGTTGCAGTTGCGGTAATGAATATGTATGTATTACTCCTGATGAAGATATTTATCCTTGTCATCAGTTTGTCGGTGATGAGAATTTTAAAATGGGTAACCTTTCTGACGGAAAAATTGATATGAACATGAAAACAGTTTTCAGTAAAGCAAACATTTATTCAAAAGAAAGCTGTAAGAATTGCTGGGCGCGTTTTTATTGCAGCGGCGGTTGTAATGCTAATAACTATCAATTCAACAAAGATATTCATGTTCCTACAAATCTTACTTGTGAGCTTGAGCGTAAACGCGTTGAGTGTGCAATAATGATTAAAGCTGCTTTGTCATAAATTTATAATTTCCTGAATATAGATAGCTTGACCATAAAATTTTGGGAGGCTTAAAAATGATTTCAGGAGTTTACAAAAGCAGAGCAACAGGCGTAATTAAAACAATTCGCGAAAATGGTTTGATTTTAATTTTACTTGTAATTTTTACATCAGGCATTATTTTCGGAACAACAATCATAAAAAATAACAGCCTTGTCATTGACAGGGCTGTTAGTCTTATTTCTGATTATGTCGAATTAAGAGGAAATCAGTCAGTTTTTGAATGTGCTTGTGATTCGTTTATAAGTAATCTGGTCTTTCTTTTAATTTTATTTGTTTTCGGATTATGTGCCGTCGGAATGCCTGTGATAATGTCTGTACCGTTTATAAAAGGTGCAGGTCTCGGATTGATTTCTGCATATTTTTATACAACATACGGACTTAACGGTTTAGGTCATTGTATATTGGTTTTATATCCGGGGTCAGTATTTGCTGTAATGTTTATGTTTTTAGCAGCAAAGGCAGCCGCTATATCTTCAGGAGATATTTTCAGTTCGGTCAGCTCAAGGAAAAATCACGAAATAAGATTTATTGAATACAGCAAAAGATTTTTTATGTATTTTTGTGTAAACATCGGATTTTCATTACTTGATGGAGTTTTGAACAAAATATTCTCAAACATCTTCATCGTCTGAACTATCTTCATCTGATGATGTGTCAAGTCGTTCAACCTTACTTAACGGATTGGCATCAACTGCATTTTTTAATTGGTCAGATGCAATATGAGTGTAGATTTCGGTTGTAGATAAATTCTCGTGACCGAGAATTTCTTTAATGAGCAATACATCTACTTTGCCGTGTTGATACATAAGTGTGGCTGCTGTATGTCTGAGCTTGTGAGTAGAAAGACCCTGGTTAGCAAGACCTGATTTTTCTAGGAAGGTTTTTACGATATGCTGAACTGTTTTCGGACTGATTCTTCGTTTATGACGGCTTATAAATAAAGCGTTTTTATCTGCATATGATGTTACCTTCGGTCTGACTTTAAGATATGATTTAATTGCAGAAACACAAGCGTCATTGAGGTAAATTGTTCGTTCTTTATTTCCTTTACCTGTAACTCTCATAGTGTTATCTTCACGGATATCAGTACAATTCAGAGAAACGAGCTCTGATAATCGCAAACCGCAGTTTAAAAATAGTGTTAAAATGCAGTAATCGCGTTCCTTGTTAGCACCGTCAACACATCCTAATAAATTAAGACTCTGTTCAAGTGTAAGGTACTTGGGCAGAGATTTTTTTATATTGGGTCGTTCGAGTTCTCTGAATGGATTTTCGTCAAGAAGTTTCATCTGAATGGTGAGATATTTAAAAAAAGCTTTAAGAGATGAAATTTTTCTTGAGCGAGTTCGTTCGTTATTATGACGCTCAGTTTTACAGAATACTATAAATTCATAAGCATCATTGAGAGTTATGGTTTTTATGAAAGCTAAATCAATTTCAGAAATATCAATATCTTCAAAATTTTCGCATTTTGTAAGACAACGGATTTTTAAAATAAATCTGAAAAACATTCTGAGGTCAGAAGCGTATTCTAAAACAGTTAATTCAGATTTATTTTTTATAATTTCAAGATGTCTTAAGAAATCTATAACAAGC
>JAFRZS010000020.1 GCA_017442445.1 Clostridia bacterium | reverse complement strand
TTTTTTAAAAACGATTTCACAGAGAACATTGTTATAACCGCATCTGACTTTGATAAACAATAAAAAAATTGCAAGTAGAAAATTCTACTTGCAATTTTTTATTTGTTAAATACCTAATTCTTCTCTTGTAAACGCTCTTGTTGTAGCCATATTGCCATGTTCGTCAACAATCGCTATTCTTAAAAATGTTGTTTCGGGGAATATCTCAGCAACATCAAATGCAGTAAGAGTCTTTCCCTCTTTCGCCTGATAAAAATGAGTTTTCTTTCCGCCGCAATAAACATGAAAACGTTTTACGGGTGAAGACTCAATATGCAAAAATCCGTTATTAAGCGATATCTCTTTGAATACAGGACCCATTGATGCATACATCTCACCTTTTTCCATTGCAGATATAACGCTGTCATACTCAAGATTATCAGACATTATCATCGTAAATCCTCCGAATGAATCACAAAGCTGTCCGTCATCAGGGAAGAAATTATGATTATCGTCCGCACCGTGGCAGAACATCATCTTACCTGAATTTATGAGCTTGTTATAAAGTGCACATCCGTTTTCAAGTCCGTTCATAAGGAATGAGTCATAGTTGAAAACTTCCAAACTGAAAAATCCGTCATACGATAATACGGTTTCTTCCTTTTCCATTGACCAATACGAATGATTATAAGATACAAGATAACCGTTTTCGTTTGCAGTCTTTATAAATTCATTTACATATTCAGTTGTCATTTCTCTTTTTCTTTCAGAGCCGACTTTTTCAAGTGTCCCGTGTTCAGCTTCGGGTAAATACTTGCAAAAATCTTTGTCGTAGCAAATATATTTAACATTATCAGGCTTTTTTGCAAAAAGGTTAAGATGTACCTCCGGTTGAAACGGATCAAAATTAGGCTGATAACGAATATATGCTTCATATCCCGTAAGAAGCAAAAAGTCTTCGTCAGTTAAATCGCTGTGATTCACAGGTCTTTCATGGTCAGATATGCATAAGATTGAGTAACCTTTATTTTTATACATTTCTTTCAGCTTTTCGGGTGTTCTTTGTCCGTCTGATAATACAGAATGACAATGAAGATTTGCTTTGTACTGTTTTTTGTCCGGTGATATAAGATACATAAGTTTCTTCTCCTTAAAATTCTTTACTTTGATAATCTTTCCACGAAGAATCGTTTGATAATTCTCCGCCTGTTTTGAATATTTCTAATGCCTCAGCATCACTCTTAAGATACGCATCAAACCATTCAACCGCATAAGCAGAATATTTGTCGGGAGCAAAAATACAGCTTGTGTGTATTCCCTTTTTTAACGACGCATAAACCGCTGTACCTTCAGATGCTTCATATGCTGTTTTTATCCATTGTGGTGCAAAAACTATAAAATCAAGTTCACCCGCAACAAAAAATGTCGGTGTTGAAAGCTTTTCTGCTTCCTCTTTGAAATTACTTCCCGCAAGGGATAAAACACAATCTATTCTTGAATCTGCTACGGCTGCATTAACCGCACTTCTGCCACCCTGTGAATGACCGATGACTCCAATGTTTTCAGTGTCAACTTTGTTGTAAAGAAAACTGTTTTCGTTCTCGTTTTCTGAAAGTATGTAGTCAATTGAAGCAATCTGTCCTGTTCCGTCTGCCGACATTACCTGGGTATTGGCAACTACAATATAACCTTCTGCGGCAATCTGAGTCAAAAGTCCGTAATATAAAATTGGCGGACACATCGTGCCGTTTGCCCATGAAATTACGGGATATTTTTCATCGCTGTCTTTGATATCCGAAGGATAGAAAACTATCTGTGCAGAAAACAGGGATTCAAAATCCACCTTCTTTGTAACTCCATTTGAAAGTACAGTTGTAAACGTTGCATCAGTTTCAAAATCAAAATTAACTTCTGCCGATGCAGGAAATGTGAACACTGACACAAATAATACGACTGTCAATAATACCGATAAAATCTTCTTCGTTTTCATTTTATTTTTTCCTCCGTTATCTGAAACTTTCCAATACTTCGCCCGAAAGACGATAAGTTGTCCACTCCGACATAGGTCTTGCTCCCATTGAGAGATAAAAATCTATGCTCGGCTTGTTCCAGTCAAGGCAACACCATTCCATTCGTTTGTAACCTCTCTCGTTTGCAATTCTTGCAACTTCTGAAAAAAGTGCTTTCCCGTAGCCTTTTCCTCTGTGTTCAGGTTTTACAAACAAGTCTTCAAGATACAGACCCGACCTGCCGATAAATGTTGAAAAATTGCTGTAAAACAGCGCAAAACCAACTTCTTCACCGTCTTCCGACACAAAGATAACCTCTGCTTCATTCTTGTTGAACAGACTGTCTTCTATGATTTCTGCGGTTGCTATTACCTCATCGCTCATCTTTTCATACTCGGCAATTCCTTTGATAAAATCAAAAACCAGTGTCGCATCTTTTCTTTCCGCAAAACGAAATTCCATACTATTTGCCCCTTTTATATTAATTGTATAAATAATAACATAATTTTATCTTATTTTCAATGATATATCAATTGACATTTTATTTTTTCGTGATATAATTTTTTCGTTACTTCCCCTACGACTTATTTGTTGTAGGGGTTTTAGTACGAATTTTCTTATGGAGTATGGTGTAAAATGCAAATTCTTTTGTGCTTATCAATCGCACTTTTTGTCGGTCTTATGATGTCAAGACTCGCAAAAGTCCTGAAGCTTCCCGCTGTAACAGCATATCTTGTTACAGGTATTTTAGTAGGTCCTTTCCTTCTTGGCAGGTTAGGTCTTGAGGGCATCGGTTTTACAAGTATTGCAGATGTTAAATCCTACGGTATAATCAGCGATACTGC
>JAFRZS010000206.1 GCA_017442445.1 Clostridia bacterium | reverse complement strand
TGATTTTGTATGCCCGAAGGCGTACAAAGGTACGCCGAGCGGTGAGGTTTGTTCGTAGTATAAAACATAAAACTTTACAGTTTTTGATATTATATGCATGTTTATGGGGTTCTTGTAGGCTTTTACACCTGCAGAACCCCTGATTCTATGCGGTTTTATACGGTCTTCGCTTTTTTTACATCCCCTTTTTTATTTTATATTAAGTATTTCCTCTGCATTGTTCATGAGATAAGTTGTATATCCGCCGAGCTTTCTGACCGCCTTGTAAAATTGGTCATACTGTGTTGCTTCTTTATCGTGAACATCGCTTCCGAGAAGATGTATTGCACCCTGTTCAAGATATTTCATCATTCTTTTTCTTGTAAAAACCGAAGCTATTGCCGACGCGTTTATCTGAATAAGAACATCTTTGGTCATAAGCTGTTCGCAAAGTGCAATTGTATATCTGTCAACATGTGCAATTATCGGCTGATAGCCTCTGTTGTGAATTTTGTCAAGGGCGTCAAAAATCCACGGGCCGCCTACTGTTGTCGGCATTTCAATAAGAATACAGTTTGTCCCGTCAATGCAAAGCTTTCCGAGGTCTTCCATATCAGGAATATCTATTGCCAATGTAACCTCTGCGCCTTTTATAATTCTGATGTCACCTTTATATGCTTTTCTGAGTTTTTCGTAAGCTTCATTCCTACGCTCTAAAAATTCCTCAACGGTGTTATCCTGTATATAATAATGGGAAGTTGCAACTATAGTTTTGACACCGATATTTTCAGCCTTTTTAAGTTGTGACAAAGAATCTTCCACACTGTAACTGCCGTGATCGGCTCCCGGTAAAATGTGCGCATGAAAATCAATCATATCTCAAAACTCCTTTCTTCCCATACTAAACATACATTATCAAAAACTTTTCAATTTGTAAAGAAAAAGATTATGCGATCGCTCTGATAAGCTCCTGGATTACTACATATAATCTTGTGCTTTTTATTGTGAAGAAAAAGTCTTCAAGCCAAGATAAAAATGATGTATCTTTTTTGTATTCTTCTGTTTCCTTTTCAATCACGAACGGCTGACTTGCCGCAAGTCCTCCTTCACCTGAAATTTCTGCGCGTACATAAAGGAAATCTTCTGAGCCTTCAATTTCATTCAGGTCAAGAACTGATGTGCCTGTGCCGTCAACTATTGTTTTTGCAATAACTTTTCCGTTTGCTACCCATTGAACAAAATCTGCGTTTTCAACTTCCATGGTAATTTTTGCACCGTCAACCTCGACATTTGTCGCCATGGGAACGGGTAATTTTCTGTCGATCACATTATAGGTTACATCGGGGCCGAGTACTTCGTTTTTATGCACCTTTCTTGTAACCGCAAAGAAATTTCCGGAATGCATTGTTTTATTAACTTGCTCTGCAGAATTGTCGGGCATCATAAATACCGCAAAAGATGAGTCAACCTTTTCAAGAGTGTGAGCATCGCTGTTTGAGAATCCGAGTACCAATCTTCCGTGAGGCAGAGTTTCCATAAGAATGTTATCCCAGAGATTTCTGTCATAGGGTGTAACTCCGTTATCCTCGTTAAAAATTTCCATACCAAGACAAGTATCGTGGTCAAGGAAAATTTCTGAAAAAAGTTTTATATTTTTCTCATCATAAATCGCAGACATATTATCCCTTGACTCAAGCCAGTCACCCGGATGCGCAATTACTGAAAATCCGCCATTGTTTTCTGCAAATTCAACTGCACTGCGAAAACCGTTTTCTTTACCCGCGTGACCTGTTCCTACATTGTAATCAAGTCCGTATGCGACAACATGGCTCTTTGTGAGAGTAAGTCCGTTCAACTCGTTTGCACCTGTTATGCAGGTGAGTCCGAAATCACGTGTTTCTCCTTCCGGCATGGGATAGGTACCGTTTATTACAGCCTCATATTCTTCATCTGTCAGATGCTCTTGTTTATTGCCGAGCAACAGCTGATATTTATAAATGAAAAATTCATTGGGTGCTTTATTCCACTCTACACCTGTTACAGAGTGGTCAGCCATCGCAAGAAAACCGTATCCCTGTTTATAATATTCCATTACCATTTCTCTGAGAGTTACATCAGCATCGCTGTATGTTGAATGTGTGTGCAGACTTCCCTTGTAGCCTCTCCAGGCATTTTCACCCTTCCAGATTACATCTTCATAAGGATTTATAATTAAAATTTCTTCGTGTTCCTCAGCACTTGCAAATACAAAGCACGAAGACAAAATCAAAAGTGTCAGAATTGCACTGATTATCTTTTTGAATTTTTTTGACATAATAACATCTCCTCATACTCCTATTTGCTTCATTCTAACAATTTTCTCACAAAAAGTCAACGAACTTTAAAACTATTTTACCGTCAGAGGAAAAATCTATTATTTTTTACTTGAAAATAAAACTAATTGAATTTTTTATCTTGAAAAAATATTTGGGTTTTGGTATAATACAAGGTAATATAAAAATATCAAGCAACGGAGGAATGTGAAATGACTGACAACTACAAATTCGCAAAAGAAGGTCTTACCTTTGATGATGTCCTGCTTATTCCCGGCGAATCCGATGTTGAGCCGAGAGACATTGATCTCAAAACAAAGCTTACGGACAAAATTACTCTTAACACACCCTTAATGACAGCTGCTATGGATACTGTTACAGAATCCAGAATGGCTATCGCTATCGCAAGAGAAGGCGGTATCGGTGTTATCCACAAGAACATGACAATTGATCAGCAGGTTCTTGAGGTTGATAAGGTAAAGCGTTCAGAAAACGGTGTTATTACAAACCCCTTCTTCCTGTCCCCCGATAACTATGTTTATGAAGCTAACGAGCTCATGCATAAATACAGAATTTCAGGTGTTCCGATCTGCCGTGACGGTAAGCTTGTGGGTATTCTCACAAACCGTGACCTTCGCTTCATGACAGATTTCAATATCAGAATTGACGATGTTATGACAAAGGAAAACCTTGTAACATCTAATGTTAATACAACTCTTGACGAAGCTCAGAAAATTCTTATGCAGCATAAGATTGAAAAGCTTCCGTTAATCGACGGTGAAGGCAACCTCAAGGGACTTATCACAATCAAGGATATCGAAAAGAGTGTTCAGTATCCGAACTCCGCAAGAGACGAAAGAGGCAGACTTCTCTGCGCCGCTGCTTTAGGTGCAACAGCAGATGTTCTTGACCGTGCAACTGCATTGAAAGAAGCAGGTGTTGACGCATTCATTCTTGACTCAGCACACGGCCACAGCAAGAATATTCTCAAAGCTGTTGAAAAAGTTAAGGCAGCATTCCCCGAAATTTCACTTATCGCAGGTAACGTTGCTACTGCAGAGGGTACAGAAGCTCTCATCAATGCAGGTGCAGATGCTGTTAAGGTCGGTATCGGCCCCGGTTCTATCTGTACAACTCGTGTTGTTGCAGGTATCGGTGTTCCGCAGATTACAGCAATTTATGATTCAGCAAATGTTGCAGCAAAATACGGCAAAACAGTTATCGGTGACGGCGGTATCAAGTATTCAGGTGATATCGTAAAGGCTCTTGCAGCAGGTGCAAGTGTTATCATGGTCGGTTCAATGGTTGCAGGCTGTGAGGAATCACCCGGAGCAACTGAAATCTATCAGGGCAGACAGTTCAAGGTTTACAGAGGTATGGGTTCTCTCGGCGCTATGGAACAGGCTCACGGCAGCCGCGACAGATACTTCCAGCAGGATGCTATCAAGCTCGTTCCCGAAGGAGTTGAAGGTCGTGTACCTTACAAAGGACCCCTTTCAGATACAGTTTATCAGATGCTCGGCGGTATCCGTTCAGGTATGGGTTACTGCGGTTGCAAGAATATTCCCGAGCTTCATGAAAAATCAAGATTTGTTAAGATTACAGGTGCAGGTCTTATTGAAAGCCACCCGCACGATGTATTCATAACAAAAGAAGCACCCAACTACTCAGGAAAATAAATTACTGACGCAATTTATTTTCAAAGTAATAGGTAATAAGTAATAGTGAAAAAGTAAGGGTGGGCAAAGCCCACACCCAAATGAATGAGGAGAAACTAATATGATTTACAGAACAGAATATCCGAATCCGCAGTTTGAAAGAAAAAATTGGTTATGCTTGAACGGTGAATGGGATTTTGAATTTGATGATGCCGTCAGCGGCTTCGAGCGTGAATTCTACAAAAACGGAGAATTTACAAAGAAAATCAATGTTCCCTTCTGCCCCGAAAGTGAGCTTTCAGGCATAGGCGACAAAGATTTCCATAACTGCGTATGGTACAGAAAAACTATCAACATCACAAAAGAACAGCTTGAAAACGCTGTTGTAATCAATTTCGGTGCTGTTGACTACATCGCTACACTTTATGTTAACGGCGAAGAAGTCGGTAAACACAAGGGCGGTTACATAAGCTTCAGCTTTGATATCACAAAATACCTTAACGAAGGTGAAAATGTAATCGTTCTCGCAGCAGAGGACGATGTAAGATGCAAAACTGTTCCCTCAGGTAAGCAGAGCGAAAGATACGCTTCATGGGGTTGCTACTACACAAGAACAACAGGTATCTGGCAGTCAGTATGGCTTGAGTTCGTTCCCAAGGCTCGTATCAAGAATTTCAAAATCACTCCCGATGTTGACAATCAGTGCGTTGACATTTCTGCAAAATTCATCGGTGACGGTGACTTTACTGTTGAAATTTCATACGAAGGCAAAGAAATGGGCAAATGCACAAAGAAGGTTGTCGGCGGTCTTGTTAATATGAATATCCCGCTGGCAGAAGCTCACCTCTGGGAGCTTGGCAACGGCAGACTTTATGACATGAAGCTCACATTCGGTGATGACGAGGTTTCAAGTTACTTCGGTCTTCGTTCAGCTCGTATGGAAGGTATGAAATTCCTTCTTAACGGTAAATCAGTATTCCAGCGTTTAGTTCTTGACCAGGGTTATTATCCGGACGGAATTTATACAGCACCCACAGAGGAAATCCTCAAGAGAGATATTGAGTTGTCACTCGCAGTTGGCTTCAACGGTGCAAGACTTCATGAAAAAATCTTT
>JAFRZS010000019.1 GCA_017442445.1 Clostridia bacterium | reverse complement strand
TATATAACGGAAGGTTTCTTTTTCCCCTTCTTCCGAAAGCATTACAAGGAGTTTTTCTAATAATTCTGATGTTTCAGGATGTATAGCTCTGTTAGCTTTGCCGTTTACAAAATACTCCAAAGGGTGATAATCTCTGTACTCTTCTCCCCTGTATATTTTGTTGGCAGCAACTCTGTCGCAAAACATTTCTACCACATAAACCAAGGGCATTTTTACAGCATCGTTTCTGTGAGTTACAGGATTATAATCTCTCCAATATTCAAAGTGGTGGCGATTTCTACCCTTGTGATGAAGCCATGCTTTAGAATATCCGATATCTTTTCTTTCAAGCTCATTCGGGCTTCTGCCGACAGTGTAGTATTTTGCTCCTTGCAAAAACTCAGTAGGTGTGTATTTTGATAAATCGTGCAAAAGACCTCTCCATAAAATACCCGCCTTTGCACAATGAACTATAACCTTATGTCTGTGCCTGGTAATCGTTATAAAATGTTTAATCGGGTGCGACAAGATACCCCCTCCGTTTCTTATTACATTTTACTTGTAAAACAGCTTAATGTCAAGAATAAGAGCCCGTTATAACAACAGGCTCTTATGTTAATATATTTTATCAAGTATTTCTAAAACATTTGCAACAGCTCCGCAGTTATTTGACCTAACTATATGAGTAGCGTGTTCTATTGCTTCCTGTGAGCCGTTTTCAGGCACGAATGCTCCTTTTGCAACATCTAACATCTCTATATCATTATAGCCGTCACCGACCGCGTAGACATTATTGCGCTGTACATCAAGATAATCTGCAAGTTTTAAAAGACCGCTACCTTTATGAGTTCCTATTTTCAAAAGTTCAATAAAAGTTCCTGTTGTCGGCAAAAAAGACGGATCAGTGTAGTTTTCTCTGAGATACTTCTGTATCTTCTTTGAATCAATCTGACTGTCTGTACCCAACATTACTTTCGCCCAAGGTTTTTTAGCTTTAGTCGGATCAGATATTGTTATCATTTCAATATCCTGACTTGTCAGGTGTCGGCGCGTTATGTCTGTAGGATTTATTACAAAAGTTTTATCAAACGGATACATTTCAATCGATACATCGGGAAAATTATCACGGATATATCTCAACGGTGCATCACCTTCGTCACCGATACCGTCGCAAAAAATAATTTTCTTATCTTTATAATCATAAGCCATAGCTCCGTTTGATAACAAAACGGGCGCATTTATGTATTCATCACTGTAAAGTTGAAAACCTTTATACGTTCTTCCTGTGCATACAGTAAAATATCCGCCGTTGTCAATAAAATACTTTATGGCATCTCTGACATCTGAAGTTATTACACCGTCATCGTTTTTTAATGTGCCGTCAAAATCACTTGCAATTAAAACTTTATCAAACTTCATTTAATATCACCCGAATGAGATGATATCACAAATTAAATTATATTTCAATACTATACCGATGTAATCATAAGCATACAGCGTTTTTTGATCACATCATCTGTAAGTGAATTATCTTCAATTATTCTTTCAACGGTTGAATTATATTTCTTTGCTATATCCCATACTTTTTCATCAGCATCAGGAAAATATATAGTCATAGCAGAAAGATCAGATTTTTTCTTTTCATCCTTTAAAACAATATCAGTTACTGCATTTACTATTTCTGACGCATACACTGTGCCTGATACCATATACTCAATTTTAATTTCAACTTTATTATCATTCAGCACTACAGCTATCATATCAATTATCTTTAAATCAGGATTAAAACTAATATTTTCTGTGTTGTCTACGGATTTTATATATTCAAAATTGATTTCTCTTTCAGCATATGCTGAGCTTGAATCTCTGTCAAGATATAAAAGACATAATGTCAGTGTATTGTTAACGGTAATTGTATTCTTGTTAAAAGATACCTTGCTCTTGGGGTTTGTGTGCCATACATCAATTATCTTGCTTATGCCGCTTGTTGAAAATTCCTGATTTACCTTCGCTAACGATGTATCATCAATCAGAGATAAGTTCTTTTTGATTTTTATAGGTTTTCTGCAAATTTCAATATCATATGCTGTTGAATAAGCATCCTTCAATACATCAGTTACTTTATCCTTAGTTATTTTCGCTATTGCTCTTACTCTTGCATTTATATCAAAAAGTCTGTTTTCTGAATTAGCATCGCTTTTAGGCTGTATATCAATACATGTTATATCAAGCATCAGCCTGACATCACTGCCGTCATCTACACTGTCAAGCTCAATAACCTGAGTTATGGGGATTGTTTTTTTATACAAATTCAAATTGTTTTCCTCATCACAATATAAAACCGTTACTATAATCTCTGCTTTGAAAAGCAATTTGCTGTTTATTATCTTTATTTCACCCGGAATAATTACGGCATCCTCCCTGATTTTCTGAATCAGGGACGGCATATTTGCCGGAATTTCCACAACTTCACCTACTGAGAAATTTTTCTCTGCGCAACAAATAAATTCTGAGGCTGTGTGTGTTTCTTTTCTGAGTTCAATTCCTGAACCTGTAGCATCACATAAAAATTCTTCTTTTCTGTTTTTAGCTATACTGAACGACAAAACTACACTTGCTCTTATATCTGCTTTTCTCGGACTGATTGCTCTGCAGTTTACATATTCTACCCTGGTGTTTACTGTTGCATTAGCGTTTTCCGAAATTGATGCGTCCTCAAAAAATTTAGAAAACGGATAAGAATGCTCATAGCATCTGATTACATTGTCCTCTCCTGCATAAATAAGTCTTATCTGTGCCTTACCCTCTATTGTAACTCTGTCACCCGTAATTGTCGCAGATATTATCTGCGGCTGTACTCTGCATTTTAACACCTTGATTATATCAGGATAATAGTCGGCAAGTGTTATATCACACTCAACCATTTGCTCAACTGTCCCTTCATGTATAATTTCATTTTCACTGAAGATATACTTTTTTGTGCTGAAATCCATAAATACACGCTCCTTTTAATTATTCTCTATAAAGATATATGCGCACTTTGTACAAGTTATGATTATAAAAGAAAAAACCGCAGTTAAGTTTTTAGCTTAACTGCGGTCAAAAATTAAATTTTATGAATTTTCAGGACGTCTTCTGATGAGAACGAACATTACAAGACTTGCAAACAAGAATATTACAAGATACATTGTAAGATTCAACTCAACACCTGTCTGAGGAATATATGGATCATCAGGAGTAGGTGTTTCATCAACGACGGGAGTTGACGGTATCGGCTTGAATACTGCCGGTACTGTTATATCCTCAGCGGGCATGATTTCAGGGAGATTTTCCCACTTAACAAATTCATATCCGCCCTTTCTCGGAGGAATTATCGGTAAAATTGTGTCACCGAACTTATATTCCTTCTTGTCATAAACTTTACCGTCTACTGTGTAAGTGATAGTATAAGTATTTCTTGTGTAGTAAACTTCAAGAACTAAAGAACCGTCAGGCTCAATGTTACCAGTAAGTTTTCCGAGAGTTTCGTCAAATGTGAAGCCCTTGAATTCTTTAGGAACAGCTGTTGCAGTTGTATTTGTTGTTCCTGCGAGTACCTCTGTTACTTCTATCTTCCATGTTCCGTCGAGATTTTCTGTGTAGTGAATCACTGTGTACTTTGTATCATCTCTTGGAGTATAAACAACCTTTTCTGTTACATTTTCAGCAGGCATTGTACCGTCAACTACTAATCTGTCAGCTACATATCCTAAAACTTCGGGTGAAGTTACAGAATAAGTTTCTCCAAATTTAAGTGTTGCTGTGTACT
>JAFRZS010000205.1 GCA_017442445.1 Clostridia bacterium | reverse complement strand
CCATTGTATCGTAAATTGCGGCATCACCGTGAGGATTCAACTGCATTGTACGACCGACAATATTAGCGGATTTGGTTCTTGTTTCGCCCAAAAGCTTCATTTTGTACATTGTGTAAAGAAGCTTTCTGTGTGATGGTTTAAAGCCGTCAATCTCAGGAATAGCTCTCGACATTATAACACTCATAGCATAAGGCATATAGTTTTGTTCAAGAGTATCAGTGATTTCCTGCTGAACAACCTCGCCTGCACCTAAAATATGGGCATTGATGTTGTATTCGGGCTCTGAAGGAGCCTTCTTTTTTCTTTTATTTTCAGCCATAATTTTCTAAAATCAGGAGACATCTGTCAGGTCAAGATACAAATGACCTTTATCTCTGATATGCTCCTTTCTTCCGTTTAAATCATTACCGAGAAGCAAATCAAAAACATCGGCTGTTTTCTGTGCATCGGTCGGATTGATTTTTATGAGTCTTCTGGTCTTTGGATTCATTGTTGTAAGTGACATCATGTCAGCTTCGTTTTCACCAAGTCCTTTTGATCTCTGAATAGTATATTTCTTGCCTTCAAGCTGTGCGAGAGTTTCATTCTTTTCTTTCTCTGTGTACGCAAACCATGTTTCGTCCTTGGTATTGATTTCATACAAAGGTGATTCAGCGATATATACCTTCCCTTCTTCAATGAGTGTCGGCATAAGTCTGTAAATCATAGTTAATACAAGGGTGCGAATCTGGAATCCGTCAACATCGGCATCAGTACAGATAATAATTTTATTCCATCTGAGTTGGTCGAGATTAAACGACACCATATCTTTTGCTTTTGTTTTGATTTCAATACCGCAACCGAGAACTTTGATAAGGTCAGTAATAACCTCATTTTTAAGTATTTTATCGTACTCAGATTTGAGACAGTTTAGAATTTTACCTCTCAAGGGAATAACAGCCTGAAATTCTGAGTCACGAGCCTGTTTACAGGCACCGAGAGCTGAGTCACCTTCCACGATAAACAGTTCGCGTCTTGATACGTCTCTGCTTCGGCAATCAACGAACTTCTGAACTCTGTTTGCTAAATCGTTTGAAGTCTGCAAAGTCTTTTTGAGGTTAAGTCTTGTAGTCTCAGCTTTAATACGGCTTCGCATATTGACGATAACCTGATTTGCAATTTTTTCGGCTTCAAGGTGATTTTCAATGAAGAAAATTTCAAGATTATGACGCAAAAACTCTGTCATAGCTTCCTGAATAAATTTATTTGTAATAGCTTTCTTAGTCTGGTTTTCGTATGATGTCTGTGTTGAGA
This sequence comes from Clostridia bacterium, assembly GCA_017442445.1. Classification (GTDB taxonomy): domain Bacteria; phylum Bacillota; class Clostridia; order Oscillospirales; family Acutalibacteraceae; genus RGIG2945. The sequence continues at coordinate 3,764 of JAFRZS010000205.1, read as the reverse complement.
ACGATGAAGATACAAAAACAAGACAGTCTTCAATATCCTGGAAATTGATTTTAGCATCGCTCTTTAAATATTTTCCGTTCTGCTTCAGATAAGCGTCAATCTGCGAAACAAAAGCACTCTTGACAGCTTTATCGGGAGCACCGCCGTGTTCAAGGAAGCTTGAGTTGTGATAAAACTCCTTAAGCTGTTTTTTATTTGAAAATTTAAGAGCAATATTAAGCTTGAGTTTATAGTCTTTAAGGTCTGCTCTGTCTCTACCAACTCTTTCGGCTGTCCAGAATTGTGTGGAGGTCAAAGAATCTTCGTCGGGGACAAATTCGTTAAGATAGTCAACAATACCGTTTTCATAAACATATTCAAATGTTTCAAAGCTTGTTTTTGTAATCTGATTTTTTAATATGAATTTAACACCTGCATTGACGATTGCCTGACGCTTTATGATATCCTGATAATATTCAAGCGGTACATCAATTTCTGTAAAAACTTTTAAGTCGGGTTTCCACTTAATTCGTGTACCGGTATCCTTTTTGGAATATGGTTCTTTATTAAGTCCTCCGACATTATTTCCGTGTTCAAAATGAAGAGTATATCTGTAGCCGCCGCTGTGAATCTCAGCGTCCATATATTCAGATGCATACTGTGTAGCACACAAACCGAGACCGTTAAGTCCGAGAGAATATTCGTAACTTCCGCCATCATTTGTGTTGTATTTACCACCGGCCCACAATTCGCAGAAAACAAGCTCCCAGTTGTATTTATCTTCTTTTTTGTTGTAATCTACAGGAATTCCACGACCGAAATCCTGCACCTCTACAGAACCGTCAAGAAAGCGGGTCATGATGATTTTATCACCAAAACCCTCTCTTGCTTCGTCAATTGAGTTTGATAAGATTTCAAATATGGAATGCTCACAGCCTTCAATACCGTCAGAACCGAAAATTACGGCAGGGCGCTTACGAACTCGGTCTGCGCCCTTTAAGCTGGAGATACTTTCGTTGCCATAGCCGCTTTTTTTTGCCACGTTATTTATTCCTCCGTTTGTGAATCGTCTGTATTTTTAACTACAGGAGATTCAATGTTTATATCATCAATTGAAATTTCACCTTTCATAAGGCTTTCAAAACGCTCGGCGTCAATTTTTTCGTTAACAAAGAGATCTTTTGCAACCAAATCAAGCTGAGCTCTGTGAGTTTTAAGAATTTTTTCGCAACGCTTATAAGCATCTGAAATGATTTTTTTGACTTCAGCATCAATTTTTGATGCTGTTTCTTCAGAGTAGTTCTTTGAACTTGCATAGCTTCTGCCGAGGAAAACCTCGTCATTATCGGAACCGTAGAAAATCGGACCAACAGTTTTGCTCATACCGTATTTTACTACCATACTGTGAGCTAACTGTGTTGCTCTCTGAATGTCATTTGAAGCGCCTGTGGAGATATCATCAAGTACAAGTGCTTCGGCAATACGACCGCCGAGGAGTGTTACTATTTCATCTTCCATATAATTTTTTGTTATATAGTTCTTGTCTTCACTCGGTAATGACATTGTGTAACCGCCTGCCATACCGCGAGGGATAATTGAAATCTGATGAACAGGGTCTTGTCCGGGTAAATAATAAGTTGCAATTGCGTGTCCTGCTTCATGATATGCAGTTAACTTCTTATCTTTATCGGTAATCTTATGAGATTTCTTTTCAGTACCTGCTACAACTTTAATTGTAGCTTCTTCAATCTCATCCATAGTAATTGATTTTTTATTTCTTCGTGCTGTGAGTAAAGCGGCTTCGTTGAGAAGATTTTCAAGGTCAGCACCTGTAAAACCTGCAGTTGATCTTGCTATAACAGCGAGGTCAACATCGGGTGCAAGAGGTTTCTTTTTAGCGTGAACCTTGAGGATTTCTTCACGACCTTTGATATCAGGTCTGCCGACAGTAATCTGTCTGTCAAAGCGTCCGGGACGAAGTAATGCGGGGTCAAGGATATCAGGTCTGTTAGTTGCAGCAAGAATAATAATGCTTTCGTTTCCGCCAAAACCGTCCATTTCAACAAGTAACTGGTTGAGTGTCTGTTCGCGTTCATCGTGACCGCCGCCAAGACCTGCGCCTCTGTGACGACCGACAGCATCAATTTCGTCAATAAAAATGATTGCGGGTGAATTTTTCTTTGCCTGTGCAAACAAATCGCGTACTCGTGAAGCACCGACACCAACATACATTTCAACGAAGTCAGAACCTGAAATTGAGAAGAAAGGTGCATCCGCCTCACCTGCTACTGCACGAGCAAGTAAAGTTTTACCTGTACCGGGAGGGCCGACAAGCAATACACCCTTGGGGATACGCGCACCGAGATCGTTGAATTTAGTCGGGTTTTTCAAAAATTCAACGATTTCCGCAAGTTCTTCTTTTTCTTCGTCCGCACCTGCAACATCTTTGAATGTTGTTTTGCGTTTATCGTCTTTCGCCTGTTTTGCTTTTGCTTTTCCGAAACTCATTGTTCGGTTGTTTTCGTTTGAAAGGGATTGGTTCATCCTTCTCATCATAAGGAACATCAGCAAAACAGTAATACCGATAAGCAGAATTGTCGGCAACATATTTGTGAGCCACGAGTTCTGCGATCCCGGAACATATTCCATTTTGACGAGGTCTTTTTCGTTTTCAACAGATTCGTTATATTCACGGACAGTTTCATGTACGTCGCTTACAAATAAGTTTACATTTGGAACTGTATATTTATATTCTTTCTTATCGCCTTTGAGTTGATATTTCAAAAGACCGCTGCTGAGGTTAAGAGAATAGCTTTCAACCTTACCTTCGTCAAATAAGTTAACTATCTCGTAGTATTCTGTTTTATCCTTGGAATTGTCACCTGAGAAAAACATGAAGGCACCAATAACCAGTACAGGTATCAGAATATAAGGTATGAGATATAACAGTTTTCTGGGTTTCTTTTCATTTTTCAAGTTTCTGTTCACTCCTTAAAATTATTTTTGTTTATTATCTGAAGAATATACCGACGGTTTAAGTACACCTATATACGGTAAGTTTCTGTATTTTTCTGCATAATCAAGACCATATCCGACAACAAATTCATCCGGAATTTCAAGTACGGAATAATCAACTTTGAGCGGAGCAATTCTCCTGTCAGGCTTGTCAAGCAAGGTGCAGATTTTAAAGCTCTTCGGATTTCTTTTTAGAAGAATTTCACGGAGATAATGTAATGTTCTGCCTGTGTCAAGGATATCCTCAACGATTAAAACATCGTAGGGAGCTATATCAATATCAAGGTCTTTGATAATTTTAACAACACCTGACTGTGTGCCTTTGCCGTAACTTGATACTGCCATAAAATCAATAGCGCAAGGTACTGTTATAGCACGCATCAAGTCAGACATAAACGCGATTGAACCTTTTAATATGCTTACAAGTAAAAGATTTTTATCTTTATAGTCTTCACTGATCTTCTTTCCTAAATCTTCAACGATTTTTTTTAATTCTTCTTCTGAATATAAAACTTTTTCAATATCGTTAATCATTACTACTGTCCCCCGTTTCAATAAAAAAAGCTTCTTTGGTTTCTGATGTACATTTAGCTCTTTCGGAAACTCCGATTGAATATATCCACAAAATACCTTCATCATCAGATATTATAGGAATTTTATTTCTATCTTCAGGTTTTATTCCGACTTCGTTAAAAAGTTTTTTAAGACTTTTTGTATTTTTTCTTATCGTAGATGTAAAAGTGTCACCTGCACATCTTGATCTTATTTTT
>JAFRZS010000204.1 GCA_017442445.1 Clostridia bacterium | reverse complement strand
TCTCGTGGGTAATTTCAATAAATCTCTTGATAGCCTCAGGATTCATTGTATCAACATAAGGAGCGTTATTACAATGATCAAAAGGTGCAGACATTTTTAACAATGCCACCCAAACATTTTCTGCGGTTTCATCAGGAGATATTCTTTTAGCATCGACAAGATATCCGTTTTCGAGTGTAATTGAATATCTTGCAAGTTCAGTCCCCTCAAAATCACACGACTCAAGCGGAGAGACTTTAATATAATGTTCGCAGTATTCAGGGTGATCTCTCGTAACCATACCACCCGCTGTACCTGACGGCCACCTGTCTTCATCATAAAGATATGCTTTCATACCGTTTGTTGCAGCTTTTTTTATACAAGCGTCAACACAGCCCATAAATTCTTCGCCTAAATACTCAATGGAAAGACCTGAGCGCGAATGCATATAAAATCCGCCGAATCCCATTTCTTTCATATAGTCAATCTGCTCACATAATGTTTCAGGCTTTAAATCACCATTCCATGCCCAGAACGGCGCACCTCTGTATTCGGATGTAGGATTTTTAAATAAATCATCATATAATTTTTCCGCTTTGGTTTTTTCGTAAAACAATTCTGACACCTCCAAGTGCTTTTTTAGAGTTTATCACATGGTAATTTTAAAGTCAATCTTTTACAATAAATTTGACATTAAATTTAGTGAGTGTTATACTTATTACATACTGATTTTTAAGGTGATAATATGGTAATAGGAATTGTCGGTCTCGGTCTTATCGGAGGTTCGTTTGCAAAAGCTCTGAAATCAAATACTAATCATAAAGTTTTAGGATATGATATTTCCCAGAAAGCTATTTTAGAATCAAAGCTTTATAATGCTATCGACGGCGAAATTGACGAAAATACTGTGACTGAATGTGATATTATTTTTGTAGCACTCTATCCTCAGGCTACAAGTGATTTCATAAAGATGTTTGCTGATAAGTTCAAAAAATCGTGTATTATTGTTGATTGCGGCGGTATTAAAAGAAAAATCTGTGAAGAATGTTTTAAAATCGCCAAAGACTCAGGCTTTACTTTTATCGGCGGTCATCCTATGGCAGGAAGACAGTATTCCGGTTTTAAGTACGCTAAGGATAATTTATATAAAAACGCAATTATGATAATCACTCCCCCATCAGATGTTAAGCTTGAACAACTTGCTTCAGTACAGAAAGTTTTAAAAGAAGTCGGTTTTTCTAATATTCAGATTACTACTCCCGAAGAACACGACAGAATAATTGCTTTTACTTCACAGTTGGCTCATGTTGTGTCAAACGCTTATGTAAAAAGCCCTAATGCAACTGTTCACAAGGGATTTTCAGCCGGCAGCTACAAAGATTTAACAAGAGTTGCAAGACTTAACGAAAATATGTGGACAGAATTATTTCTTGAAAATTCCGATAACCTGATTTTCGAAATAGACACTCTTATTGCTAATCTTAAAGAATACAGTGACGCTTTAAAAGAAAAGGATTCAGATAAATTAAAAGCTCTGTTAAAAGACGGAAGCGACAGAAAAAAACAGATAGACAAATAAAAAAATAATCACTGTGGCATCACAGTGATTATTTTTTTAATGTTCTGAGATATAATTTTTGAATGTCAGTTATACGATAACTTTCAACTGCTTTCTGAATCGTCTTATTGTGTGTCCAATCAGGCAGTATTTTTTGTTCGAGTATTTTTATTGTTGAATCCCATTGTTTTGCCAAGGCTGTAGCAAAATACCATGCTACCATCATTTTTATATAATACTCTTCACTTTTTACATTCAGAACACAATTATGAAAATCGCAAGAAAATTCAGCATCAAGAAAATGTGTCATCAGCATTTCAATTGCAAATCGGACAGTATAAGTATCTTCGGATTTAATCCATTCTTTGATGCTTTTTAAAAGCTTGTCCTTATTTGATTTAAAGCACTTAGGTCTTAACGAGTCACAAGTTGCCCAATTATCAACAAAAGGTAAGAATTTATTTAATTCCTGAATACACAAATCAAAGTCTTCAATTTCACATATCAGGAAGGCATGAAGATTATTTTCTTCATAATACTTATGAGGTAAATCTGATTTAAATAAGTTAATTTCAGAATTGTTTTTAATTGATTTAGCAAGTTTTCTTAAATCAGGTACTCTGATTCCGATTATTGTATCAGGATCAATATCAGGAATAAGTTTAGAATGAAACGATTTATATTGAATGTCCTGTAATTCAAATAACTCTCTTATAATTACCAACACAATCACCTATCAATAATTTTTATTTTTTAAC
>JAFRZS010000203.1 GCA_017442445.1 Clostridia bacterium | reverse complement strand
CTCTGTGTGAATTTTTGCAACGCCGTTTATATACTTCGAGCAGTAACACGCAAGGTATGCCATATTCACAACATCATCACGGATAATTCTTATATCACATTCGTTTCTGCATTTTGTATCAAGCTTTGTTATGATTTTTGCAATTTCCGGAGAAATCTTTTTAATGAGCTTTATATCCCACTTTTCAAGTGCTTCGGGCATTACGGTATGGTTTGTATAATTGAAAACCTCTTTTGCAATTTCAACAGCTTTATTGAACGGAATTTCTGCATCGGTGAGAATTTTTATAAGCTCAGGAATTGCTAATACAGGGTGTGTGTCATTAAGCTGTATAGTAACTTCCTCGTGGAGTTTTGTTAAATCATCGTGATTTTTCTTGTAATTTCTTACGATATCCTTTAAAGATGCACTTGTAAAGAAATACTGCTGACGAAGTCTTAAAAGCTTACCCTGTTGTGTTGAGTCATTGGGATATATCACTCTTGAAATATCCTCTGCTCTGTTCTTTTCTTTTACGGCTTTGTCATAATTCTGTGCATCAAATTCCGTGAAATCAAATTCTGTCAGAGGTTCAGCCTGCCAGAGCCTTAATATTGATACATTTTTTGTTCCGTACCCCAATATCGGCATATCATAAGGAATTGCACGGACGGTCATATCGGAAAAATGGATATTGACCGCTTCACCCTCATGTCTTACTGACCACGGGTCACCGAACCGTGTCCAATTGTCAGGCGATTCCTTCTGAAATCCGTCTTCAAGTCTTTGCTTGAACATTCCGTATTTATATCTGATTCCGTAGCCGTCCAAAGGTATTTGCATTGTTGCGGCACTGTCAAGAAAACAAGCCGCCAATCTTCCCAGACCGCCGTTACCTAATGCCGCATCTTCAATTATTTCAAGACTTTTTAACGATGTACCTTTTTCGTTGAGCTCTTTTTCAATATCTTCAAGCATTCCGAGTTTCATAAGATTATTGTATATTGCTCTGCCGACTAAAAATTCCGCAGAAAAATAATAGGCTCGTCTTGAGTTGTTGTGCTTTTCTTTGGATTCCTCCATACGAGGAATTATTTTATACATCAATGCTTTTGACAGTGCATTATGAAGCTCAAAAGGTATCATTTCAGATAACCTTTTGCCGTCAGAATACATCTCTGCGATTTTACTTATCTTGCTCACTTTTATTCCCCTATCGACCGTATATTTTTGTTTGCGTTTTTAATTTTTCCGCCAACTCGTCTGTAATTTCATTTTTCTTCATGCGCCATTTCCAATTATCCCCCACGGTTGAGGGTGTGTTCATTCTTGCATCTGATTTTTTAGAAAGTATATCCTGCATTGTCAGAATAACCGTATCTGCTATAGATGATAATGCAGTATTCATCATACCCCAGTTATATCCCTCAGATTTTGTCAGGCGCATATATTGTATTGCTTCTTTTATTTCAGTTTCACTTGCCTCATCGAACCAACCGAGTATGGTGTTGTTATCATGAGTTCCTGTATATACCACACAGTTTTTTGGGTAGTTGTTAGGTAGATAATCGTTTTCCTCTCTTGAATCAAAAGCAAATTGTAAAACCTTCATTCCCGGATATCCGCACTGTTTCAGAAGTGCTTTTACATCAAGTGTCAAAAAGCCGAGATCCTCCGCTATTATCGGGATATTTGTATGCTTTTTTACCTCATCAAAAAAATCTATCCCCGGCCCCTTACACCACTCACCTTTTTGAGCATTTTCAGCTTCGCTGTCGATTGAGTAATATGAATCAAATGCTCTGAAATGGTCTATTCTGACGATATCGAAAAGCTTTTCACAATGCTTTATCCGTCTAACCCACCATTCATAATTTGTTTTTTTCATATAATCCCAATCATAAAGAGGATTACCCCACAGTTGTCCGTCTTCTGAGAAATCATCGGGAGGACAACCTGCAACTTTAATGGGTTTTAAATTTTTGTCAAGTAAAAACTGTTCGGGCTCTGACTCAATATCCGCACTGTTTTGCGCTACATAAATCGGTATATCCCCGATTATCTTTATTCCGCAATCATTCGCGTAACTGTGCAATTTCCCCCACTGTTCAAAAAAGAAAAATTGTAACATCTGATAAAGTCTGTCTTCGCCGTCAAAGTTTTCACCAAAACGTTTTTGCTTTACCATAAAATCGGAATAAGCTTTTACCCATGTATTTACTTTTATAAATTCATGAAAGGCTTCAGGTGTCTTTTTTTCAAAATTTTCAAACAGCTTTTTAAAAACTTTAAACCTATTCTCATACAGAATTTTGTAATCAACCGACTCCTCTTTTGTCCCCCACTTTATATTTTCGTAGTCGCTTTTTTTGAGATACCCTTCCTTTTCAAGCAAATCAAAATCTATGAAATACTCATTTCCCGCAAAGCTTGAAAAGCTCTGATACGGTGAGTCACCGAAGCCTGTCGGCCCTATGGGTAACACCTGCCAGTATTTTTGTCCGGCACTTTTTAAAAAATCTACAAAAGCATATGCTTCTTGTCCCAGCGTGCCTATACCGAATTTCCCCGGCAGAGAAGAAATATGCATAAGCACTCCCGAAGCTCTTGAATTAATCACAGATCAATTCCTCCGTTTGTGCATTGAAAATGTGGAGTTTTTGTGTATCAAGTGTCAGTCTGATGTTTTCGCCGTTTTCTATTTTTTCGGAAGAGTCAATTCTTGCAATTATCTTTTTACCCTCAAAAGTTGAATAAACATATATCTCCGAGCCCATCATTTCAGCAAGTTCAACCTTGACCTCAATGCTGTCGCCGTTGTTTTTATCTAAGTTCAAATCCTCAGGTCTGATGCCGAGAATAACCCTTTCTTCTTCGTAAGCGGAAGGCTTCATTCTTTCAGGAAGTCTTATAATGCTGTAGCCGATTTTAACAAAATAACCTTTTTCGTCCTTTTTTAATCTGCCCTCAAGAAAATTCATCTGCGGAGAACCAATAAACCCTGCCACAAAAACGTTGCACGGATGATTGTATAATTCCTGAGGTGTGTCCACCTGATTGATTATTCCGTCCTTCATGACAACTATTCTGTCTGCCATTGTCATAGCTTCCGTCTGGTCATGAGTTACATAAACAAAAGTTGTCTGAAGCCTTTGGTGAAGCTTTGTTATCTGACTGCGCATTTCTGTTCTTAACTTTGCGTCAAGATTCGATAAAGGTTCATCAAGTAAAAATACTGCCGGGTCACGCACCATAGCTCTGCCGAGTGCCACTCTCTGCCTCTGACCTCCCGATAAAGCCTTAGGCTTTCTGTTAAGATACTTTTCTATATCAAGAATTTTGGCGGCGGCGCGCACTTTTTCGTCAATAACCTTTTTGGGCACCTTTCTTAAGGTCAGACCGAATGCCATATTTTTATAAACTGTCATATGCGGATAAAGTGCATAGCTTTGAAACACCATCGCTATATCTCTGTCCTTGGGCGCTACTTTATTTACAAGCCTGTCACCTATATAAAGCTCACCCTTTGATACTTCTTCAAGTCCTGCAATCATTCTCAGGGTTGTGGATTTTCCGCAACCCGAGGGCCCGACCAATATGATAAATTCCTTGTCCTTTATTTCAAGATTCAAGTCGGGTATTACCGTCACTCCGTCTTCATAGGTTTTTACAACATTTTTAAAGGTTATTGTCGCCATAATTTTTCACTCCTGTTATCCCTTGACTGCACCCGCAACTACTCCCTTAATAATATATTTCTGCGAGCTGAGATAGAATACAATTATCGGTATTATTGCCAGAACTAACATCGCCATAAAGCCGCCCCAATCAACCGAGCCGTACGCCCCCTGCATTGATATCTGAATTGCAACGGGTACTGTTTTCTGTCCTGTACCTAAAATGAGATACGGCAAAAGATAGTCATTCCATATCCACATGGCATTGAGTATTGCTACGGTAATTGCTGTCGGTTTTAATATCGGAAATACCACTCTGAAAAAAGTCTGCAACGGTGTGCAACCGTCAATCATGGCGGCTTCTTCAATTTCGTTAGGTACACTTTTTACAAAACCGCTGAGCATAAATACAGAAAGTCCCGCACCAAAACCGAGATACACAAAAATAATACCTACAGGATTATCAAGATTAAGACTTGTTACGGTAAAGGTCATCGTGTACATTACCATCTGAAAAGGCACTACCATACTGAAAACAAACAGATAATAAAGCATTTTTGTAAAAACCGTTTTTACTCTCGTTATATACCACGCCGTCATTGATGTGCATATTACTATAAGAATTACGGAACCGACCGTAATAAAAACAGACCTCAGAAACGCCTCAAAAAATCCTGATGTGCTGAGACCTTTTATATAGTTTGAAAGACCTACAAATGTTTCTTTATCAGGCAACTCAAAAGGAGTTCCGATTATATAAAACTTTGATTTGAAGGAATTTATAAAAACAAGTAATATAGGAATTACAAATAAAACTGCAAGTACAGTGAGAATCGGCGGAGTCAGTATTGATGATATTTTTGTTTTTTTCATCAGGTTTCAACCTCCCTGCGACCTGTCAGACGAAGCTGGATAAACGCAATCAAGGCAACGAGTATAAAAAATATTACCGCCTTTGCCTGACCCACACCTTGCCAACCTGTTCTGCCGTAAAAGGTATTGAATATATCAAGCGCCAACATCTGCGTTTCTTTTGCAGGGGCACCGGCTGTCAATGCTAAATTCTGGTCAAAAAGCTTGAAGGAATTTGTCAATGTTAAAAATGTGCATATCGTAACTGACGGCATCACCATCGGAATAGTTATTTTAAAAAGTGTCTGTCTGTTTGTCGCTCCGTCAATCGCCGCCGCTTCCTTTAAGTCATTGGGAATGTTCTGAAGTCCTGCAATATAAATTACCATCATATAACCTATTAACTGCCAGTTCATCAGTATTACAAGTCCCCAGAAGCCGTACTTTGCATCATAGGTTATATCAACTGAGAAATATGCCAAAACTCCGTTTATAAGCAAATTCCAGATATATCCAAGAACTATTCCGCCGATTAAGTTCGGCATAAAAAATACCGTTCTGAAAAGGTTTGTCCCTTTCATTGATTTTGTCAGTAACAATGCAAGAATGAACGCAAATACATTTATTGTTATTATTGATACAATAGTGAATTTGACTGTAAACTTTAATGCATTCACAAAATTATCATCGGCGGTAAAAGCTCTTATATAGTTTGAAAATCCCACCCATTCCGTATTTGTAACTGTTGTGAATTTTGTAAATGACAGATATAATCCCATTACAAACGGGATAAGAAAGGAGATTGCAAATGCCACTCCCGTAGGAAGTACAAATATCGGCAAATATTTCTTCAATGTTTTCTGCATTTTACAAACCTCCTTTCATTCTTTTACTGTGCGGCTTCGCTTTCGCTTTTCCATTTATCAACTACAGTTTTTTCTACATAGTTCCAATCCTTTGTGCCCTGTGCATATTGCAAGAGTGCAGAGCCGAAGTCTTCTTTGAAATTCTGACTCGGGAAAATTGTGAAATTCCAATCAATAGTGGTAATCTCGTCTTTTTCCATCCAACGAATAATTTCCTGTGCCAACGGGTCATCGGGTTTTTCGCTGTCATCGAATGTGTCAAAGGGCGCGATAAAGCCTAAGTCTTCGGTCACATATTTCTTACCCGCATCACTTGAATACATCCAATAAATGAAATCCTTTGCCGCTTGTTGTTCTTTTTCATCAGCCTTTGAATTTACACAGATATAGTTCTCAGTACCTATACAAAGACCTTGTTTCTCTTCGCCTTCAACACCTGTATAAATCGGCAGATACTTGATATTCTGACTCTTTACCTTATTGCCTTCAATACCGTTGATCTGCTCCCATGCCCAGTTTCCGTTTTGTACCATGGCACATTTTCCGAGTGCAAACTCAGCCATTGAATCTTCAACAATTTTTGTTCCGAGCTGTTTGGGTGATACTGTTGAATTATTGATATACAAATCAAAAATATTTCTGTAATTCTTTGAGAAGGTAAAATCTATTGTTTTGGTAGCATCTGAGGTAAGGTCGGTATTTTTACTTTTAAATTCATAATATAACGGAATGTTTGCAAGGTGTGTCTGCCATCTCCAATCCTCGCCCGTTTTTAATGAGGTGGACGCAAAAACTCCGTCAATACCAAGCTTTTCTTTATTCTTCTGCATATCTTCAACAACTGCTTTGAGCTTTTCAAAACTGTCAATTTCGTCCATTGAGTCAATCTCTGTAGCTTTTTCGGGCAGTGTGAAATATTTGTCAGTAATCTCAGAATTATAAATAATTCCGTAGCCTTCAACGACATAAGGGATTCCGTAAACCTTGCCGTCAGATTTTATTGCAAGTGCTTTATCTGTCAGGTGCTTATATAATTCTGAATCAGTGAGGTCTGCACAGTAGTCCTTCCAGTTGGCATATCCTTTAGGCCCGTTTATCTGAAATAATGTCGGTGCTTCGGCTGTCGCCATTTTCGCTGTAAGTGTCTGCTCATAGGTGTTATTTGCCGCAGTATCAATTATTACACGGACACCTGTTTCCTTTTCATATGCATCTGCTATTTTTTCATATGCAGGTGCTATTTCAGGCTTGAAATTCAGATATCTTATAACAGTTATCCCGTTGTCATTTCTGTTGCAGGCGGCAAAGCTCAGTGTGATAATTACTGCCGCCAGCAGTATTGAAAGAATTTTTTTCATAACTTTATCATCCTTTTTTCGTATTGCTTTTAACTTAATTATTTGTATTGAAAATAAAAAATATTCAATAAAAATTTATTTAAAAAATCTCTTGACATCATTTTTTTGCAGTGCTATAATGTAAAAAAAGTTTTCAAGAGGTAGTTTATCAATGTTCGTATTTTTATTTGCAGCTTTTTATTTTTACTTTTACTTTATTTTCAGAAATAATGTAAGAGTTAGTTTTGCTGCAATTAAATGAACACATACACTTTTTATCATGTAATCAAATGGGTTCCGCAGTGAGATAACTCACAGCGGAACCCTTATTTTTTTAGGAGGAAGAATTATGATTGTCGTATTGAAAAAAGAAAGCCCGAAAACCCAGGTGGAAAACCTTATTGAATGGTTAGAAAGTCAGAAGGTCGGTGTACACATCTCAGAAGGTGAATTTTCAACAGTTTTAGGTCTTATAGGTGATACTGCATCGGTAGATGAACACCTGCTCGAAGGTCTTGAGATTGTTGAAAGTGTTATGCGTGTAAGTGAACCTTTCAAAAACGCAAACCGTAAATTCCATCCCGAAGACACGGTTATTGACATCGCAGATCACAAAATCGGCGGAGGTAATTTCCAGTTTATTGCAGGTCCCTGCTCGGTTGAAAGTCACGATCAGGTTTTGGAAATTGCAGAAGGTGTACATAAGTCAGGTGCGAATTTCTTAAGAGGCGGTGCTTTCAAGCCCCGTACTTCTCCCTATGATTTCCAGGGACTCAAGGCTGAGGGTATTGAAATTTTACTTGAAGCAAAAGAAAAAACAGGTATGCCTATCGTAACAGAAATCATGAGTGCCGCACATCTTCCTTTATTTGAAAATGTTGATGTAATTCAGGTCGGCGCAAGAAATATGCAGAACTTTGATATGCTCAAGGAACTCGGCAGAACAAATAAGCCTATTCTTTTAAAAAGAGGACTTGCAAATACATACAAAGAGCTTCTTATGAGTGCTGAATATATCATGTCCGGCGGTAATGAAAATATTATCCTTTGCGAAAGAGGTATCCGTACCTTTGAAACATATACAAGAAATACTCTTGACATTCAGGCAGTAACAGTTTTAAAAGAACTCTCACATCTTCCTGTAATCATTGACCCGAGTCATGCGGGCGGTATGTCAAGACTCGTAAAGCCCATGGCTATGGCGGCAGCTGCGGCTGGTGCAGACGGACTTATGATCGAAGTTCATAATAATCCCTCAAAAGCTCTCTGCGACGGTGCGCAATCTCTCACTCCCGCACAGTTTGACGATTTAACAAAGAATGTAAGAAAAATTCTCAACGCACTCAACGAAAACTAATTTTCAAAGGACTGATTGTAATGACAGTTGTAAGAGTTAATGCTTCAAGGAAATATGATGTAATCATCGGTGAAGGAATTTTTGATGATATCGGAAAATTAGCAAAGAAGGCTGTCGGTATCTGCAAGGCTTTAATTATTACGGATACCAATGTTGAACCGCTGTATGCACAAAGACTTACCGACTCTCTGAAAAAAGAAGGCTTTAATGTCATCAAATATGTTATCGAAGCCGGAGAAGCCTCAAAGAATGCCGATAACTTTATTAAGATTTTAAATTTTGCCGCTGAAAATCACCTTTCAAGAAGCGATGTGTTTTTTGCACTCGGCGGCGGTGTTGTCGGAGATTTAACAGGTTTTTGTGCCGCATCTTATTTAAGAGGTGTGAAATTCATTCAGATTCCGACCACTCTTTTAGCCTGTGTTGATTCATCCGTCGGCGGTAAAACTGCTATAAATCTTGATGCAGGTAAAAATCTTGCAGGTGCTTTCTATCAGCCATACCTCGTGTGCTGTGACCCAACTGTTCTGAAAACACTTCCCGATGAAGTATTTAAAGACGGTTGCGCGGAGGTAATCAAAACTGCTATACTTGGTGACGAAAAGCTTTTTGAAAAGCTTAAAGAAAAGAAAATAACCTCAGATATTATCGCCCGATGTATTGAAATAAAGCGTGATGTTGTCTGTGAAGATGAACACGATACAGGCAGACGCCAGGTTTTGAATCTTGGTCACACGGTCGGTCATGCAATTGAAAAATTATCCGATTTTAAAATTTCTCACGGCAAGGCAGTCGCCATCGGAATGGCTATCATTTCAAACACCTGCCTGACAGAAAGTGAATGCCGTGATGCTATCACAGATATGTTGAAACTCTATGAGCTTCCGACAAAGTGCGACTATTCAAGCGACGATATTTATAAGATTACTCAGACAGATAAAAAACGCGGAAGCTCGGATATCACAGTTGCCATTCCGACAACAATCGGAAACTGTATTTTGAAAACAATTTCCATGGAAACCTTAAAGAACATAATTGATAAGGGTGTGTCAAATCAATGATTATAAAACCCTCAAAGCTTTGCGGAAAAATTTCTTCAATCGCTTCAAAATCAGTAGCACACAGGCTTCTTATTTGTGCCGCACTTTCCGACAAGGCTACAAAAATCAAATGCTCCACTCTCAACAGTGATATTGAAGCTACTGTCAGGTGTCTTAATTCTTTAGGCGCCGATATAAAATTTTCCGACGGAGTTTTTGATGTTTTACCGATTAAAGAAGTTAATAAAAACGCTGTCCTCGATTGTGGCGAAAGCGGTTCGACCTTAAGGTTTTTATTACCCGTTGCCGCTGCTTTGGGTGCCGATTCAAGCTTTATCGGAAAAGGCAGACTCAAAGACAGACCACTCTCCCCTTTGTATGAGGAGCTTGAAAGAAACGGTTGTATTCTCTCTCCTCAGGGAGCTTTTCCCCTGACGGTCAAAGGAAAGCTCAGACCTTCCGATTTTATAATTGACGGCGGTGTCAGTTCACAGTTTATAAGCGGTCTGTTGTTTGCACTGCCGCTTCTTGACGGAAAATCTTCAATAACGATAAAAGGTGAATTTCAATCAAAAAAATATGTTGATATGACCTTAGATGCCATGAAGCTTTTTTCGGTTGAAATTGATTATTTTACATCAGGCAATCAGACCTACAAATCAAAAGGCGAATATTCGGTAGAGGGTGACTGGTCAAATGCGGCATTCTTCCTTTGTGCAGGTGCTGTATCAGATAGTGTTGAGGTTGAAGGCTTGAATATAAATTCACTTCAGGGAGATAAGGAGATTTTATCAATTCTTTCACAGTTCGGTGCAAAGGTTGAGGGTACAAAAATATCCCCCGCGCAGATGAAGGGTATCACAATTGATGCTTCACAAATTCCTGACCTTATACCTGTTTTATCGGTTGTCGCGTGTAAAGCAGAAGGCGACACAAAAATCATAAACGCAGAAAGACTCCGTCTTAAAGAAAGTGACCGACTTTCAACAATTGCTGAAATGCTTAAAAACCTCGGCGCTGATGTTGAAGAATTACCTGACGGTATGATAATTCACTCAAAAGGCCATCTCTCAGGCGGTAAGGTTAATTCATATAATGACCACAGAATTGCCATGTCAGCGGCAATAGCATCTCTGATATCAAAAAACGAGGTCACTATTATAGATGAAAATGCAATAAATAAATCATATCCTACATTTTTTGAAGATTTCAAAAAATTAGGCGGTCAGATTTTAGAAGAAAGGGTGGTTTGATGTCCCCTGTATTTGGTGAAAAAATTAAAATTACTGTTTTCGGACAGTCACACTCCGAAGCAATAGGTGTCGTGATTGACTCCTTACCCGCGGGAATAGAAATAGATTTTGATGAATTGGCTCAATTTATGGCAAGACGCGCACCCGGTCAGAATTCTTACTCTACTCAGAGAAAAGAGGCTGACAAAATCAAGGTGCTGTCAGGTATAGTCAACTCAAAAACCTGTGGCGCACCGTTGTGTGCAATCATTGAAAACACCAATACACGCTCACAGGATTATGATAATCTGCTTGAAATACCCCGTCCGTCACACGCAGACTATTCAGCTCACATAAAGTATAACGGTTTCAATGATATCAGAGGCGGCGGTCATTTTTCGGGACGGCTGACTGCTCCGCTTTGTATCGCCGGCGGTATTGCTAAACAGATTTTAGCTCAGAAAAATATTACGGTTGATGCAAAAATTTTAAGTATCGGCGGTATTGAAAACAAAGGCGATAAATTTATTTCAGATGAAATTATTAAAGCAATTGACGATGTACGAACAAAAGGTGATTCACTCGGCGGAATTATTGAATGCGTTGTAAACGGTGTCCCCGCAGGCATCGGAGATACAATGTCAGGAAGTCTTGAAAGTAAGATTTCTTCCTCAATTTTCGCAATCCCCGCAATCAAGGGAATTGAGTTTGGTAACGGATTTGAGTGTGCATCACTTAAAGGCTCTCAGAATAATGACCCATTTTATTTTGACGGTGATATTGTCAGAACAAAAACAAATAACCACGGCGGTATTCTCGGCGGTATATCTTCAGGTATGCCTATTGTATTCAGGGTTGCGGTAAAACCCACTCCCTCAATTTCGATTGAGCAGGAATCCGTAAATTTAAAAACAAAAGAAAATGTAAAACTTAATATACAAGGCAGACACGATCCTTGTATTGTGCCTCGTGCAGTACCTTGTATTGAAGCAGTAACAGCAATAACAATTTTAGAGGAGATGTTATAAACAATGGATATTCAAGAACTCAGAACAAAAATCGACGCAGTAGATGAACAGTTAGTAAAGCTCTACATCGAAAGAATGAACCTCGCAGGTGAAGTTGCAGAGTACAAGAAAGCTAACAACATGAAAATCTTTGATAGCAAGAGAGAGAGACAGCTTCTTGACAAAGTGACAACTCAGGCAGGTGAAGAGCATGAGGATTCTACAAGAATACTTTTCTCAATGCTTATGGAATTGAGCCGTTCATATCAGAGCAAACTGCTTTCCGGAACATCAAAACTTGCAACTGACATGACAAATGCTCTTGAAAACACACCCAAGCTTTTCCCGAGTAAAGTAACTGTTGCTTGTCAGGGTGTTGAAGGCGCATATTCTCAACTTGCCGCTGACAAATTATTCTCACTCCCGAACATCATGTATTTCTCAAACTTCGAGGCTATTTTCCAGGCTATTGATAAAGGTCTTTGCAAATACGGTGTTCTTCCCCTTGAAAACAGTAATGCAGGTTCAGTTAATAAAATCTATGACCTTATGATTAAATATAATTTCCACATCGTAAGAAGCACAAGAGTTATGGCAGGTCATTCGCTCCTTGCAAAGCCCGGTACAAAAATCAGCGATATCAAGGAAATTTTCTCACACGAGCAGGCAATTCAGCAGTGCGAAAGCTTCCTGAAAGACCTCAATGTAAAGGTTACTCCTGTTGAAAACACAGCAATCGCAGCAGAAACAGTAGCAAATTCCGAAAGAACAGACGTTGCCGCTATTTCTTCAAAGGCTTGTGAAAAATTATATAATCTTGTATCCCTTTCCGATCGTGTTCAGGATAACGGAAACAATTACACTCGTTTCATCTGTATTTCAAAAGACCTTGAAATCTATCCCGGTGCAGACCGCACAAGTCTTATGGCTGTTATTCCGCATAAACCCGGTTCTCTTTACAGACTTATTTCAAGATTCTACTCTCTCGGTATCAACCTTGTAAAGCTTGAAAGCCGTCCTATACCCGACAGTGATTTTGAATTCATGTTCTATTTCGATTTAGATACATCTGTTTACTCTCCCAAGCTTATTCAGCTTATATCCGACCTTGAAAACGAGCTTGACGATTTCCGTTATCTCGGCAGCTATTCGGAGGTAATATAATGGCTTTGTACGGTCTTCTGGGCGGTACTCTCGGCCACAGCTTTTCACCGCAGATTCATAATCTTCTGGCAAGTTATGAATACCGCCTTTTCCCTATGCCCGAAAAGGATGTTGAGCCTTTTTTAAAAGAGCATAATTTTGAAGGTATAAATGTCACCATTCCCTACAAGGAAACTGTTATTCCTTTTTGTGACACTCTTTCAGACTCTGCAAAGAGGTTAAAAAGTGTGAATACTATAACAGTTAAAAACGGTAGGCTTCATGGGGATAATACTGATTACTACGGTTTTACATATATGCTCAAAAAAGCAGGTATAGATGTAAAAAACAGAAAGTGCATCGTTCTCGGCTCAGGCGGTTCATCAAAAACCGTCTGCGCAGTCCTTCATGACCTCGATGCTTCGTCTGTAACTGTGATTTCACGAAGCGGTGAAGATAACTATGATAATATCAGCCGCCACTTTGATGCAGAGATTATTGTCAACACCACCCCTGTCGGAATGTATCCGAAAACCAATGTTTCCTGTATTGAGCTTCAAAGCTTCAGAAACTGCAAGGGTGTTCTTGACATCATATATAATCCCGCAAAAACCAAGTTGATTTCAGATGCTGAAAAAATGAACATTCCTTATTCAAACGGACTGCCGATGTTAGTCGCACAAGCTAAAAAAGCCTGTGAAATTTTCCTTGATAAAAAAATTAACGACTCTGAAATTGACAGAATCGTAAAGATCATTGAAAGACAGACAAAAAATATTATCCTCATCGGTATGCCGTCATGCGGTAAGAGTTCTGTCGGAAAAATGATTGCAGAAATACTCAACAGAGAATTTATTGATACCGACTCAGAAATTGAAAAAATCGCAAATAAGCCTATACCTCAGATTTTCTCCGAAGACGGCGAAGAAATTTTCAGACAGATTGAAACCGATGCTTTGTCCGAGGTTTCAAAATTAAGCTCTAAGGTTATCGCAACGGGCGGAGGAATCGTGAACCTTGAAAGAAATCACTATCTGCTCAGACAAAACTCCGTTGTTGTTTACCTGTCGCGCGATATAGAAAAGCTTTCAACCGATAACAGACCTTTGTCAAAAAATATTGAAAATCTGAAAAGGCTTTATGACGAAAGAATTGATTTCTATAAAACTCTTTGTGACTTCGAGATTGACTCAAATGAATCTGTAGAAATCACTTCAAAAAAATTATTGGAGGCATTAGGCTATGAAAATTCTTGTAATTAACGGCCCTAATATCAATATGCTCGGTCTTCGTGAGCCCGAAATTTACGGCAACAAAACCTATACCGATTTATTGGAACACATCAAAACACATTGTGACAAAAAAAATATTGATGTTGAATTTTTCCAATCAAATCACGAGGGTGCAATCGTCGATGCTATACAGGACGCTTATAAAAAAATTGACGGCATCGTTATAAATCCCGCCGCTTATACTCATACATCGGTTGCCATTCTTGATGCTCTGAAAGCGGTTTCAATTCCGACAGTTGAGGTTCATATTTCAAATGTTGATGAACGTGAAGCATTCAGAAAAATTTCCTATATCAGACCCTACTGCAAAAATACCGTCAGCGGTCTCGGCTTTGACAGCTACACCGTAGCAATAGATTTCCTTGAGGAATATTTGAAATAAATAACTTTTTGTGTTATAATTTTAAAAATGTTCCCGGAGGCAAGTTATAATGAAAATATGTATTATACAACCGCCATACTCATCCGACTACAATTTGTCGGATGAGTATTTTAAAAAAGAGCTTGAACTTTTAGACCAATGCGATGACAGTATGGACATCATAGTGTTACCTGAATCCTGTGATATTCCCTGTCTTGCAACGACCAAAGAAGATGCAGAAAAAAGTGTCCGGAAATATAATGAGCCTATATTAAAAAAAGCATCGGAATCTGCAAAAAGATGCAATTCCCTGCTTTTTATAAATGCTCGTTCAAAAGCTGAAAAAGGTTACCGCAACACCACCTACGCATTTGACAGAAACGGTGAAATTGTCGGTATGTATTTCAAGCAACATCTCGTACCGGGTGAGGTATCTGTTATGGAGCTTGACTCTGACTATTCTTTTGAGTTTTCAGAACCAACCGTTATAGAAATTGAGGGTATGAGATTCGGTTTCCTTATCTGCTACGATTTCTATTTTTATGAAAATTACGCTAACATGGCAAGACAGAATCTGGATTTTGTTATCGGCTGTTCCCATCAGAGAAGCGATACACCTCTTGCAATTCAGATTATGTCACAGTTTCTGGCATATAACACAAATGCTTATGTGTTGCGTTCTTCCGTTACAATGGGTGAACATTCCGATGTTGGCGGTGCAAGTATGGTGGTAGCCCCTACAGGTGAGGTGCTTTGCAATCTCGGAAATAAAGTCGGCATGGAAACTGTTGAAATTGATGTAAATAAAAAATATCTCAAACCCGCAGGTTACGGAAATCCCCTCGCCGCACACTACGAATATATTGAAAAGGGCCGCCGTCCGTGGAAATACCGTCCGTCAGGCAGTGCAATAGTCAAACCCGAAAAACTCACGCCCTATCCGAGAGTCTGCGCTCACAGAGGATTTAATACAATCGCTCCCGAAAACAGCATGGCTGCATGGGGTGCGGCAATAGCGCTCGGTGCTGAAGAAATTGAGTTTGACCTTTGGGAAACAAAAGACGGTGTGATTGTTTCCTGTCACGATGCTACATTGGACAGAGTCAGCAACGGTGAAGGAAAGGTTTACGAACACACTTATGAAGAATTAAAACAGCTTGATTTCGGTTCTAAATTTGATGAGAAATTCAAAGGTATCGGCATTGTAACCTTTGAAGAAATTTTGCAGAAATTTGCTTGTCATGTAATTATGAATATTCATGTTAAGACAAAGGACAAAACTTGTGAATATAATCCTGATTCTCTCAAAAAAATAGTCGCACTTATTGACAAGTACGATTGCAAAGAATATGTTTATTTCATGTGCGGAAATGATAACTTTTTAAAAGTTGCTCAGGAAATTGCACCTGATATCTGCCGTTGTTGCGGAGGCGGCAACGCGCCGTGGGAAATTGTTGACCGTGCTATACTTTACGGTTGCAAAAAGGTTCAGTTTTTCAGAGATAAATTCAATCAGGAAATGGTTGACAAAGCACACGCAAACGGTATCATCTGTAATGCATTTTATGCTGATGATGTTGAAAAAGCGAAGCGTTATCTTGAAATGGGAATTGATACAATCCTTACAAATGACTACAACCTCATATCACAAGTAGTTAAAAATTACAAATAGAAAAGATAAAAAATCAGGGGCAGTAGGAAGACACTTCGTAAAGAAGTGTCTCCCTACTTTCTTTTTATATAAAAATTGACACTTCCAAATTGAAAGTGTCATAGTGGGTTACGCACTTTCAAAGGTGCGTAAAGAAAGTATTAAAATTAATCTATCTCAAAGATAAGAACAATAAGTGATATTGTGAGATAGGTCTCACAGTGATATTTTGCCTTTCGGCAAAGTGATATTGAATCTTTCAGCTTCAGTGATATTATATTCGCCTCCAAAACTGTCCGAAGGACAATATCACTGCGAAGCAATATCACTCGCCGTAAGGCGAATATAACTGAGGCACACTTCCTTACGGAGTGTGCCTCTACAGCCCCTGATTTTTTATTTATCATTGTTCTCTGTTTGCTGACCGTAGTTACGGTATCCGTAACCGTAGTATCCGCCATAACCGTAATATCCGCCGTAGCCGTAATATCCACCATAGCCGTAACGCCTTTTGCGTCCGTAATATCCGTGATGCTTAGGTACATTTACACAGTTATATACACAACCGACAATATCAACACCGCTGTTGCTGATATCGTTGATAGCCACATTGATTTCCTGAATGTGTGCAGCATTTTCACGGATAACAAATATAGCTGCATCGGCATACTTAGACATAATTGTAGCATCTGCAACAAGTCCTGCCGGCGGTGTATCAATGATGACAAAGTCAAATTCTTTCTTTGCAGATTCAATAATCATTTCCATTGAAACTGTTGAAAGCAACTCTGTCGGCTCACGCAAACTCTTGTGTCCTGCAAGTATGAAAAGCTTATACTGTTCAAGATATTTTACACAGCTGTCAACACTGTTTCTGCCACTGATAACATCAGCAAATGATACCTTGCTGTCTTCTTCCTTCAATGAGAACATCTTTGAAACTGCAGGTTTTCTGAGGTCGGCATCTATAAGCAAAACTGATTTGCCGTTCTGTGCCAATGCAACTGCGATATTTGCCGCAACTGTTGTTTTACCTTCGTTTTCTGCTGTACTTGTAACAACAAAGGTTTTATAGCCTTTTCTTGTTGCCATAACTTCAATCTTTGTTCTGATCGCTTTGTAAGTTTCAACGAATCCGAATGATGCGCCTTTTTCCGTAATAAGAAGTTTCTTTTTGGTTTCACCGTCTTTCGTCTTGCCCTTATCAATCTGAGTAACGGCACCCATGATGTTAATGTCAATTCTTTCGGAAATGTCAGCAATATTTTTAACAGTATCTTCTGTTACATCAACTATAAGCAACCAGATGATAACTATTACCGCACCGAAAATAGCACCAATAACCGCAATAAGAATCGGAGATGTTCCCTTATCAGCTTCTTTAGGCATGTTGGGAGCATCGCACATTATAAGGCTTGTATCAGGATATTTTTCATCGGCAATTTTCTTATAATGCTTTTCAACTGCTTTTGCAATACTCTTGGTCAATTCCATATCATTGGTTGTGACCTTCATTTCAATAATGCTTGTATCCGTAACCGTCTGAACAGTTATATATTTTTCAAGCTGTTCAACAGTTATTTTGTTGTCCATTTCTTTTATTACCGCTTCCTTCAGAGTATAATTCTTTATATATGCCAGAGCATCCTTTAGCTGCCGCTGAATCGGACCGGTAAAAACCTTCTCCTCCATGTTATTACCGGTAGGATCCGGAATATCTACCACTTCAATCCGTGCATACCGGAAATACTTTTCCGGACATTCTGTAAACATCAGGATACCTACATTCAAAGGCTTCATATTCTCCACCGGACCGGAAACCAGCTGCATATCTCTTGCAATATCCAATACACCGGAGTGCAAAGATTGCTCATTCAGGTTGCTGCCTATTTCTTTCAAGTGACTTCGCAATAAACCAATATCCAAATCCGTAATCTCTGCCAGTAAATTTGGACGGTCGTCAAAAGGAATATCTGTAGAGATGTAAAACAATTCTTTTTCTTCCTCCGGCGATGCTTTTAATGTACT
>JAFRZS010000202.1 GCA_017442445.1 Clostridia bacterium | reverse complement strand
GGGAAGTTATACAGGTGATTTAACGTATCGCGAACGCTGTCTGCAAAAACAGCCGCTCTCTTTTCACTTGCCTTATGAAAAGCTCCCTTTTTCATGCCGATAGTCGGCAAAGCGGTGTCAATTAAAAAGCTGTATTTTCCGCTGTTTACCATATCCTGAAATACTGCCATGCCGTATTTATCGCAGTAATAATAGAAGATATCAGGCTCGGTTTTGATATGCTTTCTCAACATATTAAAACCTAATTCTTTCATCGTTTTTATATCGTAGAGATATCCGTCGGGACTTGCGGGAGTATATATACCGTCTGAATAGTATCCCTGATCCAATAGTCCGTGGAAGAAATAAGGTTTGCCGTTAAGACAAATATATGTCTTTGAATTCTTTTCCTCAAGTGTAATTGTCCTGAGTGCAAAATATGATTCAATTTTGTCCTCTCCGCAGATAAGTGTAAAATAGTAAAGATGCGGATTTTCGGGTGTCCAATTAACAGGATTTTCAATCTTTATTGTAATCTTGTCACCTGTGAAATTGTAGTTCGTACCGTCAAGTATTATTGTTTTTTCAGCTTCACCGCCAACAGTTTCAATAGTTACATATTCAGTGGTCGGTGTGATTTTTATGCTTTCGATATGTTTTTCCGGTACAGCTTCGACCCAAACGCTCTGCCATATACCGCTTATGGGAGTGTACCACATACCGCCACGGTTATCGCTCTGTTTTCCGCAGGGATAATCATAATCCAGATCATCGGTTACAATAACTTTTACGGTATTTTCTCCGTCTGCGATACAGTCTGTAATATCAACCTTAAACGGCAGATATCCGCCGACATTTTTATGCGCAAATTTTTCGTTGATATAAATTTCTGATATGCAGTCAACCGCACCGAAATGGAGAATTATATTTTTATTTTTATATTCTTCGGGGATTGAAAAACTTCTTTCGTAGATGTATTTCTCACCCTTTTTAATTCTTCGGTTTATTCCGGAAATTCTTGATTCAGGCGGATAAGGTACAGTGATTTCACCTAATCTTTCAACTGATTTTTTGCTATCAACCGATAAATCCCACTGTCCGTTAAGAGTAAAATATGTATCTCTTTTAAACTGCGGTGCAGGGTGTTCTGTTTCCCATGAGGTTTCGGATTTTTCTTCAAAGGGAGTTTTTAAATCGCATAATCTGTTCTTATTTTTTTCTTTTGTTACAAGTAAAACAACCGCTAAAACAAGAAGCACAACAAACGATGCAAGGAAGATATTTTCATTCGGTACAAATGATGTTGTGCCGTCATTATTAGTTATTGTTTCAGCATTTCTTAAAACCGTTTTACCGATATACGGGCCTACTATTCCGGGAATCATAACCTGTGAGAAAATTCTTACACCCTGAAATCTTCCTGCTTTTCCTTCGGGAGTCAGGTCTCTTATCTTTGCACCGAAAACTGCGCCCGAGCTTAAAAATCCGCTCATCATAAAGAGTGAGCCAATAAGAACTAACGCACCGCTCTTGAAAAAGAATAAAAGAAGGTATCCTATAACGAGCCACAAAAAGCTGAATATATATGTGAAATTGAAGCCCTTTTTATCATAAACCTTGCCCCACAAAAATGTAACAACAGCCGCGATAATAACTGCCGGTGCCATTATGAGAACATAGTTTTCCATGCCGAGAGATACCTCATAGTAAAGTATGAGATACGGCATAAAAATCTGAACGGATACCGTAAAAATCATTGATGCTATGAGTGTAATGTAAAGTCTTGAGTTTTCCTTTATTACTGACGGTAAAAATCCGTAAACAACATTCTTGAAATAGCCTGTTTCACTCGGTTTTACATTGGTATCTTTGATTATGAATATACCGAGAATACCGACCAGCAAAACAATTATTCCTATAACTGCAAAAATTATTGTCCAGCTGTCAGACTTATCAAGATCCAAAAACATAAATCCGCCGAACACAGCAATAGTTGCAATCAACGGCATCATTGAGTTAATGCCCTCTGCCGCACCGCGATTTGTACTGTCTGTTGAGTCTGTTAACCACGCATTGAAAGCCGCATCGTTAGCAGATGAGCCGAAAAATGTCATTATACAGTCAAATATAATTGTAAGTGATGCACCTAAAGCCGCCGCAGATGTTACCATAGGAAATACAGAAGAAATTATTTCCGTTTTCAAAAAGATAAAACTGAAAATTGAAATTCCCCACAGTATGTAACCGCCGCATATAAAGAGCTTTCGTTTACCTATTTTATCCGACAACGCACCGATTAACAATGTTGTCAGAGTTGCCGCAACAGCACTCGCCGCAACCATGTTTGATATATCCGCCGCTGTTGCATTGAACATCTTATAAATAAATACGTTGAGATACATATTCTCAACTACCCACGCAACCTGACCTATAAGGCTGAAAAGCGTGAGTGCTAACCAGAACTTGCCTGAAAGTTTTGTTTTCATATGACCCCTCCTATTTCTGTTTATTATAACACAGTAGTTTTTTTCTATCAACAAATTTGTTGAAAGTATTGACAAGTATTTTTTTATGTTTTACAATACAAAAAAATCCCCTTATGGAGTGATATGCATGAAAATCACAATCCACGACAAAGCAAAAGTTATAATTGAAAACCCGTTGAGTATTCACAACTATTTCGGTTGGCCGACTGCAGCAAGACTTAAAAACGGTAAAATCGCAGTAACAGCTTCAGGTTTCCGTTTAGGTCACGTTTGTCCTTTTGGAAAAACCGTTATTTCATTCAGTGATGATGACGGAAAAACATATACACTTCCCGCACCTGTTATTGATACCTGCCTTGATGACCGTGACGGCGGACTTTGTGCCTTTGGCGAAAGCGGACTTATCCTCACATCGTTCAACAACAAGGTTGACTGGCAGAAAGAGATCACCGACGATCCCTATAAACTCGCATATCTTGACAAAATCACTCCCGAACAGGAAGAAAAGGCTCTCGGTTCAACATTCAGAGTAAGTTATGACAACACAACTACATTCGGGCCCCTTTACAAATCACCCATTTCATCACCTCACGGTCCGTGTGAGTTGTCTGACGGCAGAATTTTGTGGGTCGGTTGCGTTTTTGACGGTTCATATCTGCGTAACGAGGATGTCAACGACATTCAGGTTTATACTCTCAATCCCGAAAACGGTGAAATGAACTACGTCGGTGAAATTGAAAATATTGAAATTGACGGCGTAAAATATAACTCCTACGAACCTCACGCAATTGAGCTTGATGACGGCACGATTCTTGTGCACATTCGTGTTGAAACAAGCACTTTTACACATTTCACATTGTTCCAGTCAAAATCAACTGACGGCGGTAAGACATGGACAAAACCCGTTCAGATATTAGAAGACAAGGGCGGCGCACCTGCACATATTTTCAAACATTCTTCAGGTACGCTTATCTGCACCTACGGTGACCGCCAGGCACCCTTCGGAATAAAAGCTATGTTCAGTAAGGACGGCGGCGAAACATGGGATACAAACTATACACTTTATATCAATAACGAAATCAGTTCAGACTTGGGCTATCCCTCAACAGTTGAACTTCCCGACAGAAGTTTGCTCACCATTTTCTACGCACACAACACAAAATGGGATGACCCGGCTATAATAATGCAGACACATTGGTCTTTTGAAGAATAAATATCATCAGAGCTGTAAAGACTTTCGTTTTTACAGCTCTTTTTCTTGCGTTTAACAAAAAAATATTGTATTATATATAGACTACAGATCGGAGGGCAGTTAATGAAAATTAAAGAAAAAAGCATTTCGAAAAATTTTGATTTTGTTGTTATCGGCGGCGGTATGACAGGCTTGTGCGCCGCAATAGCATCGGCACGTAACGGTGCAAAAACCGCATTGGTCAATGACCGCCCTGTACTCGGAGGTAATGCAAGTAGCGAAATAAGAATGCATATCTGCGGTGCAACTGCCAATATGAAAAAACCTGAATTATCTGAAGGCGGAATTGTTCATGAGCTTATGCTTTCCAATAAGCGTATCAATGACAGTTATAATTTTTCCATATGGGATGCAGTTTTATTTAATGCCGTAAAATCTGAAAAAAATCTGACTGTTTTTCTCAACACAACTATGTTTGATGCCTCCTGTGAAGCAGGTAAGGTAGAAAAAATTGAATGCTATCAGATGACAACTGAGCGAAAATTTACTTTATCTGCCGATTTCTTTGCCGACTGCACAGGTAACGGTTCCTTGTGTGCGTTTGTCGGCGCAAAGTTCCGTACAGGAAGCGAGGGTAAATCCGAATATAATGAACCTCACGCACCTGAAAAAGCAAATGCCGACCGAATGGGTAACACGCTTCTTTTTAAAGCGGCTGATGTCGGACATCCTGTAAAATTTATCCCTCCTGTTGATATAATTCATTTTACCGAAGAACAATTAAAATACCGCAAACATTCTACTGAAATCCCAAAGGATATTCTTGAAAAAGCAAATAAAAATGATATGAAAATGCTCTTTGACGGATTTGCACAGGATTACGGATATTGGTGGATTGAAATTCCGGGTGACAGCGACAATATTATTGATGAATACGAGGATAT
>JAFRZS010000201.1 GCA_017442445.1 Clostridia bacterium | reverse complement strand
TTGATTAAGCAAGGCTTGACATCAGTAAAAAATATATCTCATCTTTGCGGCTTTAATGACTCGCTATACTTTTCAACAGTATTCAAAGCAAAAATGGGTATTCCACCTAAAGAATACATTAAAAAATCTGCTGAGAATAAATAAAACTACCGTCCTGACTTTTATATCCGTCAGGACGGTAGTTTTTAGCGGTTTCAAAAATTTTAAGAAAATTTAACTGAATGTGCCCATTCAGAAATTTTATCCGAATGCTTACTTAACTCATCTTTATAGAGTACAAATTGCACCATCCAGAAAGCATCGTCACTTTTGTAAAGATAATTCAAATAAAGATATGTATCTTTTTCTTCATCATCATACGCTTCGTGCTGCAGATACATGATGCCATCATCATTCAGTACAGTGAAGTCAAAATCATTCGCGTCCTTCACAAGCTCAGAATATTCTTCAATAGAATAATTTTCAAGTCCTTCCAAAAGGCTGTGAGATTCTCTGATTACTGTAACAAAAATATCATCGGATTCAAATGCATAATCAAAACCTTCAACATCAGATGCTCTGAATCTGTTAGTTAACGTGATGCTCATTTCATCGCATGTAAAATCTTTTTCTTTTACAGGAATTATGTCTGAGTACGGAAGGTAGCCGACGAGAAAACCTATAATCGCACAAACAATCAGAATGATCAAACCTTTTTTAGAGCCTTTTTTGCGGTTTGCGATTACTTCTTCTGTATCATTGTTATCAAATCTGAAAGCATTACCGCTGAAAGGATGAAAATGACATCTTCCTATGAGGAAAATATCCTCCTGACCAAATGGCAGTTGATAAAATTCATTACAAAAATTTCTGCTCAGTTTATCAGGGATTACAAAAACTTTTGCTGATTGATCGTCTATAATAAAAGTCTTAGTTTCACCGTTTTTAATGTCACCGAGCTTTCGGCAAGGCACATCACTGATTGTAAGTTCGCCGCGTGCGTGATCTTCAATATATACTTTGAGTTTTGCAAGTGATCCTACAAAACTTTTAGCTCTCGCAATTGTTAAATTTCTCATAAAAAATCTCCTTTACAAATATAAATCCTGTTTAATTGAATTATGTATATCGGTCCTCATCTGCATAACCTCAGTATATACTTCGTGTCCGTATTTTTTAACAGTTGAAATGGTTGCATCGGAAAGTATTATAACATACAAACCGCTTTCTAAATCAACAAAAACAGATTGTCCTGTGTGTCCGCAGTGACCAATGCTTCCTGTTTTGAAAAGTTTGCCTGTCTGTGCATATTTTTCATCAACATAAACAAAACCAAAACACCATGACTCACGAGGGTTTCCCGATTGGCACGTAATTGCATTGTTAAATGTATCAGTGCTCATAAGGGGAGAGCCGCCGTTTAAAAGCATTGAAACAAACTTTGTAATATCAGCTAAGTTTGAAAACAAACCGGCATGTCCTGCAACCTCAGATAAGAATTGTGAGTTATAGTCATTCACAAGCCCGAGCTTTTCTGCTTCAAGATTGCTGTTGACTATATTGTTTCTCTCTGTCGGTGAAAAGCACGAAAAACTCATTCCGAGAGGTTTTGCGACGTGCTCTTCAAAAATTTTGTCCAGAGATGCATCGAAAACCCTTTCAAGTATTTTACCTAAAAGAATGAAAGCAGGACTGCTGTAAAGTCCCACGGTGCCTACAGGAGCATCTGCAGGAATATTCAGAATATATTTTTCAATGTTTTCGTAGGTGTTACCTTCAATATTAAGCGGTTTGTGTCCGATACCCATTGTGTGAGTCAGAAGATGTCTGATTTTTAAATCCTTGTAATCTTCAGAACAGTCAAAAAAATCTGAAACATTCTGCTCAAGAGATAATAAACCTTTATCAAGTGCAATGTGCGTAAGTGTTGCTGTAACTACAATTTTAGTTACAGATGCCATATCGAACAAGGTTTTATCATTAATACTCTGATTTGTTGACCTGTAGGATTCATATAAAATCTTGTCATTCATCCCGACACGAATTGCAATATTGTTAACTGTTTTTTCTGAAAAAAGCTTATCAATATATTTGTTAATCTGTTTCACAATTATCTCTCCGTATTTAATAGCATTTTTACATGTGGAATTTTATCTATATTAAATTGTTCAGATACAACTTTAAAGCCCACATTTTCATAGAAGGGAATAGCATACACCTGAGCTTCAAGACATATTTGCTTTGCTGAAAATTTATCCTTCGCAACACCGATCGCAGCTTCCATAATTTTTGTACCCATACCGCAACGCCTTCTTGCTGAAATAACGCGGCCTATTGATACATCTTCAAACTTTGAATTTTGAGGTAAGACTCGTGAATATGCGATAATTCCGTCATCGTCTTTGAGCCATAAGTGATAAGAAACATCGTCATAATTGTCTATTTCCTGATATGCACATTCCTGTTCAACAACAAACACTGCAACTCGTAATTTATATATTTCCATGAGCTCATGAGCGGAAAGCTCATTGAAATGTTTAATAATCAATTCCATTTTTTCACCCGTTTCTTTAACTTTTTCTTAAGTATAGCATAAATCTGATTTAATTTCAAATGTATTGCATATAAAAAAACACAGCAGCCTGTTGACTGCTGTGTAAAAAATTACTGTTGTGATCCGTAAACTCTGTCAAAGAAATCGTTTGTTAAAGTAAGATCAAGCTTTACATCAAGAATATCACAGTTTCTCTTCTGTGCTTCTGCTATGTAATAACCTGCATTTTCACCCATCTGAGCACAGTTACCTGTAATTCGGTATGATGCCATAGCAATCTGTGAACCTGAAATACAACGACCTGCAACAACTATGCCTTTGTAACCCTTCGGGATAAGTGCACGGATAGGAACATTGTAGGGTTTTGTTTTGTAACAGTGCTGACCAAGATTTGATTTTGTGTGGTTATCTGAAGAGCTTGTTGCAAGTGCAACCGCATCATCAAATCTGTTTCCGTTTAAAACATCTTCGTCAGTCATACGGTACTCACCGATGATACGCCTTGATTCTCTTACTCCAAGCATACTTGA
>JAFRZS010000200.1 GCA_017442445.1 Clostridia bacterium | reverse complement strand
GGATTTCATCACGAAGTGATTTCATCCCACTGAGGTGGGATTTATCCCGGCCGCAAGGACGGATTTAGTTGAAAAGAAACACCTTTTGTCTACGGACAAAAAGTGTTTCTTTTCTGGCCCGCCCGAAGGGATTCGAACCCCCGACCTTCAGAATCGGAATCTGCTGCACTATCCGGACTGTGCTACGAGCGGCTATATCTGTTATATTGTAGCATAATATTCTCAAATCATCAAGCTTCAAATTCATCCTATACAAAACTGAAAATTTATGTTATCATATCAGAAATATTATCCGGGAGTTGATTTTATGAAGCTTAATCCTATTTTTACATCAGGCATGGTTTTTGCCGCTGATCAGCCTGTCCGCATATACGGTGAGGGTTGCTGCGAGGCAGTTGTTACATTTGCTAATCAGACTAAAAATGTCACATCGGTTGACGGTAAATGGCTTATTGAATTTCCGCCTATGGAATACGGCGGACCTCATACATTGTCATTAACTTGTAATAACACTGAAACTGTTTTAGATGATATCTATATCGGTGAAGTTTATCTTTTTGCAGGTCAGTCAAATATGCAGTTCAAGCTCCACGGCTCCACAACTGATCCCGATACATATAAAACAAATGACAAACTTCGTATGTTTTCTACTGACAGAATTGAGGACAGCGACTTTTTCAAAGCAAAAGACGGTTGGATTAAATGCACCAAGGAAAACGCAAAGGATTGGTCCGCTATCGGATATCTCACTTCTATTGAGTTGGTTGAGAGAAAAAATATTGCAGTTGGTATTATAACCGCTTATCAGGGCGCATCAGCTATTGAAAGCTGGGTACCTGAAGGAACTTTTGAAAGTTTCGGAACAGGTGTCCCACCTGAACAAAGACACGGCGACCACTATTCAGACCTTTGCAAAAAATGGAACGGAGACGGTGCTCTTTATAACTATGTTCTTTCTCAGATTATCCCCTTCTCCCTTACAGGCGTTATCTGGTATCAAGGCGAAAGCGACACGTCATTAGAAGAATCTCGTGAATACAAAAACGAATTAACCGCCATGATTAACGTATGGAGAAAAGATTTCAAAAACGATAAGCTTCCTTTTGTAATTATTCAGATTGCTGACTTTGACCTCAGAGATGACGAAGCATGGCATAATGTTCAGAAGGCACAGCTTGAAATTCAAAACGAGCTTGATTGCATTAAAACTGTAATTTCAGCAGATATTTGCGAATCCGACAATATCCACCCGCCTACGAAAGACAAATTATCGCACAGAGTTACAGAAGCACTCCTTTCATTTTAATCAGGTGATACTATGGAAACTTACAATATTGCAAAACGAGAATTGCTGTGGGATATGTTCCTTGCAGACAAAGTTGAAAACATTTCTCTTAATATGCATAAACCTATCAGAAAGAATGTTGCTCTGGAATGTGATGAAGCCTGGGAAGGTAAGCTTTGCGGTCAGGCCTCGCTTTTATTTGACGGGGAGAAATACCGCATATATTACAGAGGTCAGAACGAAGACTGCGGAGATGATTTCGAAACTCTTGCAGACCCTATTGCAATCTCCGTCGCTTACAGCTATGACGGAAAGACGTTTTTCAAGCCAAACATTGGATTATATAAATACAAAGGCTCAAAAGACAACAATATCATATTTATGGACGACAGGACAATTGATAATTTTACGGTTTATCTTGACTCTAATCCTAAATGCACTCCTGATGCAAAGTTCAAGGCTATTTCCGAATACGATGTTTACGAAGATGTTGATGGAGAAAAGCAACTTTTCAGAAAACTGGCATATTACAAAAGTGCCGACGGAATACATTTTGAATTTGTCTGCATTCTCCCCGTAAAAGGCAATTTTGATTCTGTTAATATAATTTTATGGAATGATAAAACACAAAAGTACCACTTATATTTCAGAAAACTTCACAAACCCAATCCCGAATACCGAATTGAGTTTGAATCAGAATATTCTGTCCGTGATATCAATGTTGCTTTTTCCGATGATTTTGAAACGTGGTCTGAACCTCAAGGTCTTAATTACGGTGAAGATGACAAATGGGAAATTCAGATGTACACAAACGGCATCAGAAAATACCCCGATACCGACATGTTTTACGGTCTTCCTACCCGCTATGTTCAGCGCTCAATTGATGCTGTCAACTACAAATATCTGCCCGATATAAACGGTACAAGGCAGTCACTTATTGAAAAATACGGCAGAGGCGGTACTGCAGTTACCGAAGCTATGCTTATGACTTCGCGTGACGGAATTAACTTCAACCGCATCAAAGAGGCATTTATGACTCCCGGAATTGAAAACGGTGATAACTGGGCATACGGTGACGGATATTTCGTTTACGGCTTCGCCGAAACCGAGTCAGATTTCAAAGGTGAGCCGAAAGAAATTTCACTCTATATGGGCACAGGTTACAGAGCAAGACCTGTTACATTTGAAAGATTCACCTTGCGTAAGGACGGATTTTTATCGTGGCACGCGAATTTTGAAGGTGGCGAAATTCTCACAAAACCGATAACATTTGACGGAGAAAATTTGAGTGTCAATTTTGCAACATCAGTTCTCGGTTATCTGATTATTGATATCTGTGACGAAAGCGGAAATGAAATTGAGGGATATTCTTCAGGCAGACTTTTCGGAAATTCTCTTGACAGACCTGTTGAGTTTGAAAAATCTCTCAAAGCCCTCAACGGCAAAAATCTCCGCCTTCGTATTAAAATGAAAGATTGCGATTTCTATTCCTTTATCTTTGACTAAACGAAAACGAGCTTCGTTTGAAGCTCGTTTTTTTGTTTAGCTGAATATTGATGTAAACCACGCTTTGATTATTGCAAAAAACTCTACAAATGCATTTTTAACTCTTTGGAAGAATGTCAGTTTGTTTATATTAAACTCAACATTCTTTGTTCCCGAATAATTACCTGTTCCCTGTATCGTTGCTGTTGCTTTTCCGACATTGGTGTTATTTTTGTAAGTTAGTGTATAATCGGTTCCTTCTTTCAGAATATTGCCGCCGTCTGTAACAATAAGGTTCGGTATTATCGCCTGACCTGTGTAGTTCTGGTCTGCAATTTCAACAACAGTTGCACTTGCAATATTTTTTGTGATTATTGTAAAGTTTGCTATACTTGCAAGAGCTTTGTAGATACCCTTTCCCCTGACGCTTACCTTTGCCGTTCCGACATTTATATTGTCCGAATATTTTACTGAAAAATCAGTTTGTTCCGTGAGCTGTTTGTCAGACATTGAAACATCTACATCAGGCTCAATTTTTTCACCTGTATAAACCTGATTCGGTATAGGCGCTATAACAAATGTTGTTACGGGTATATTGTTTTCCACCGCATAGTCATACGCATAAGAATCTTCCATACAACAGATTGTAAGAGAGTCACAACCGTCAAACGCATCACTTGCTATGTTGACAACGGACTCGGAAATAACCGCAGTTTCAAGATTTTCACATTCTGCAAAAGCCTGTGATTTTATTGTCGCAACATTACCGCCTATACTCAGAGTTTCAAGATCTGTACAATCTTTAAAACTCTGTTCTTCAATTGATACGAGTGCAGATGCTTCTTCATTCTTGTCTTCACCGAGAACAACTGTTTTTACACCGCTGTTAAGGAAGCTGCTGGGATAAAGCAACTCAACACCTCGGAAATCAAAGTCAGAAAGTGCTTTACAGCTCCTGAAGGTATTTTCACCTATAAGCTTTACATCAGAATCCCATTCAAACTCTTTAAGAGAAATACAAGTTGAAAATGCCGAATCCTTAAGATATTTTACATTTGGTGACATTCTTACTCTTGTAATGTAGCTGCAATTATAAAATGCGGATTCATCAATATGCACAAGAGAATCAGGGAAATAAATCTCAGTCAACGATTGACACTCCTCAAATACTGAGGGGCCTATTATTCTTAATGAATCAGGCAGAAATCTTCCTCGGTTCTGAATTCCGGAAAATCTGAAAGCACCTTTATCTATCAACACCAGATTTGATGAAAACTTTACATCTTTAATCAAGCTGTGTGCAAATGCATATTCACCAATTTCAATAACGGAATCAGGAATTACTACATTCTTTGACAAACGATAATGAGCTAAAAAATAATCAGGTATTCTTTTGACTGTATTACCGATTACCACATTTTCAACTATCGAAGATTGGAAAGGCGAAACCGATACGCCATATGTCGTACCCGCAAAGCTTGTAATCACACAGTTTTCCGCATTGAAATAACACGTTGTCAGATTATTCGGTAAAGCTGTTCCTGCAAACTTTTTAACGGTTACCGGTACGGTAAACTCCGTCAATGAACTGCAACCCGAAAACGCGTTGTCCATTATTTCTTCAACACCGTCTTCAATAATTAATGTTTCAAGCTTTGTACAGTTTGCAAAGACACTCTCTTCAATAATTTTAACATTTTCGGGAACGGTCAGATTTGTAATTTCACTCTGACCTTCAAATATTTTTTCACAAAGAAGTCTGACATCAGGGCCGATTGTTATTTCGTTAAAAAGCACCCCTTTGAATGCATCTGAGTATGTCGGTTCATTGGTGTAAACACTTATAGCACGAAAATCAACGCAATTATAATAGAGTGAATCAAAGCTCATGCCTGAAAAAGCATAGTTGCCGATAGATTCAACATT
>JAFRZS010000199.1 GCA_017442445.1 Clostridia bacterium | reverse complement strand
GATTATACAGTCACCTGCTGTAACAACGCCCTGCTCGGGCAGTAATGCGTGTTCGATTCCCATTTTGCCGACATCATAAAAATGGCTCACACAATGGCTGCACGCAAATTCCCTGCAGGATTTTGACTGCTCAGCCGCCTTTATATCCTTATTGGGTACAAAATGGTCAAGAACTATTGCTATTTTGTCCTTATCAAACACCTTGTCAAATCCCGATTTATTAAATTCATTAATTGCAACGGGTGTTGTAATATCATTTCCGAGGACAATGTCAAGCTTCGCGTTTATAAGCTGTCCCGGGACTACATTATCAAGTCCTGCGTGTGAAGCAAGAATTTTTTGTGTCATTGTCATTCCCATCATTCAACATCTCCTTTGGTCATATTGTGAAATGCACTGAGAAGCGCCTTTGTACTTGCAGTAATAACGTCGGTATCCGTGCCGACACCCCAATGCATTTTTCTGTCTTCTGTTTCAAGACCGATATATGATGCCGCGACACTCTGAGAGCCCTGGCCCTGCATACTGTGCTGAGTGAAAACCTGTAAGGTATATTCTCTGCCCGTATATGTTTTCAAGGCATTGTTTATCGCATTGAGAGTACCGTTACCCTCAGCTTCCATTTCTGTTTCTTCGCCGTCGCGTACAAATGTGATATTGATTTTAACAGTATCGTTTTCCCTCATAAAATCAAAGTCAGTAACAGAAATTTCAGTTTGTAAATTAAGATATTTTTCCGAGAAAATTTCAAGAATCTCACAAGGCTTCAGTTCCTTATGATCATGATCGGAAATATTTTTACACAGGTAGCTGAAATGTTCACGCATCTTCGGCGGAAGATTATATCCGAAAGTCTGCTCCAGAAGATAACCGATACCGCCCTTGCCCGATTGAGAATTAACACGGATAACATCGGCATCATAGGTTCTGCCTATATCCTTAGGATCAATCGGTATGTACGGAACACTCCAATTATGAATCTTTTTCTTTGTTCTGTATTTCATTCCTTTTGCAATTGCGTCCTGATGACTGCCCGAAAATGCAGCAAACACCAACGAACCCGCATATGGCGCTCTTTCATAAACCTGCATTCGTGTGCATTTTTCGTACTTTTCCACCAACTGCGGAAGATTTGAAAAATCAAGCTTCGGATCAACTCCGTGAGAATACATATTCATGGCAAGTGTTACTATATCAACATTACCTGTTCTCTCACCGTTACCGAAAAGTGTTCCTTCAACTCTGTCTGCACCTGCAAGTAATGCAAGTTCCGTATCTGCGACACCTGTGCCTCTGTCATTGTGAGGATGAAGCGACAAGGTGACATGTTCGCGGTATTTGAGATTTTCACTCATAAATTCTACCTGACTTGCATAGATGTGCGGAAGACTCATTTCAACCGTAACGGGAAGATTTATTATTACATTGTTGTCTTCACTCGGTTCAAGTACATCCAAAACCGCGTTACATACTTCCAAAGCATATTCAGGCTCTGTTCCCGTAAAGCTTTCGGGTGAATATTCAAATCTGAAATTACCCTCATATTCTGATGCTAACTTTTTAACAAGCTTTGCACCTTCTATTGCAATCTGTTTTATTTCTTCCTTTGATTTCCTGAAAACCTGTTCTCTCTGTGCAACACTTACGGAATTATAGAAATGTATAATTGCACTCGGTGCACCCTTGCAGGCATCAAATGTCTTTCTGATGATATGCTCTCTGCATTGTGTCAGCACCTGAACGGTTACATCATCGGGAATCATATTATTATCAATAAGTGTTCTTAAGAATTCATATTCAGTTTCACTTGCAGCAGGAAAGCCTACTTCAATCTCTTTAAAGCCAACCTCTAAAAGCACCTTGTAAAACTCAAGCTTTTCTTCAAGGCTCATAGGTATAACAAGGCTCTGATTGCCGTCGCGCATATCAACACTGCACCATATCGGCGGTTTTTCAATGTGATCCTTTGTCACCCATTTGTTGTTAGTACCCGGTGCACGAAAATACCCGATACTGTACTTACTTGCGTCCATCATGATTTTCACTCCTATATTTTATCAGATTGACGGAATTTAAGCAACCTTTCACTCAATTCAAGTAAAACAAAAACCCGTCTCAAAGCAAATGCTTTGAGACGGGTATAAGCTCTATACTCGCGGTACCACTCAAATTGCAGTAAAACTGCCACT
>JAFRZS010000198.1 GCA_017442445.1 Clostridia bacterium | reverse complement strand
CGATTTTTATCCTTGCCTGAAAAAAGTCAGGTTGGTGGACTATAAGGTAAGGGTTACGGAACCGAAACTCGCAACCGCCGCACAGGTAAGAGTTCTGATCACAAGCACAGACGGTGAGGAAATATGGACAACCGTTGGTGTCAGCCACGATATAATTGAAGCAAGTTTCAATGCACTTGTTGACTCAATTGAATATAAATTATTAAAAAATCAGTAAAAATACTCGTTTATAACAATTTGTTTACATATTGATAATATTATGTCCATTGAAAAATAAGGGATAATGTCATAATATAATAATGTAGAATTTTCTGGAGGAGGAAAAACTTATGACTGAAAAAATACTCGTAGTAGATGACGATGTTAATATTTGCGAATTACTCAGAATGTATCTCGAAAAGGAAGGCTTTTCGGTAAAAACTGTTAATGACGGCGCAGAAGCAATTGAAGCTTTCAAGGAGTTTGAAGCAGACCTTATGATTCTTGATATTATGCTTCCGAAACTTGACGGCTGGCAGGTCTGCCGTGAAATCAGAAAGTTTTCCGAAAATCCGATTATTATGATAACAGCAAAGGGTGAAACCTTTGACAAGGTCTTAGGTCTTGAATTGGGCGCAGATGACTATATTGTAAAGCCCTTTGACGCAAAGGAAGTTATTGCACGAATAAAGGCAGTTCTCCGCCGCAGTGCAGGTCATCTTGAAAGAGCAAAGAAGGAAGTACATTACGATAAGCTTTCCATCAACCTCACAAATTATGAGCTGAAGGTCAACGGAAAGGTAGTTGATACTCCTCCGAAAGAAATGGAGCTTATTTTCCATCTTGCAAGTAATCCCAACAGAGTATATACAAGAAATGTATTGCTTGACGAAGTATGGGGATTTGATTTCTACGGCGACTCAAGAACAGTTGATGTTCATATAAAAAGACTCCGCGAAAAGCTTGAAGGCGTATCTGACCAGTGGGAATTGAAAACCGTCTGGGGTGTAGGATACAAGTTTGAACTTAAAGGACAGGAGGAATAATTCTGTTTAGGGGTAAGGGTTCGCTTTTCAGAAAATTCATAATTCCGATATCAAGTATAGTTATGGTGTTCTTTTTCGTATGTATGATATTGGTTTGTGTCCTGACTGCTGAAAATCACATCATGGAAAGAACATCAAGTCTGAGATCAAGTGTGAATATTGTAGAGGATACGATATCAGAGCTTATTGAAGGCGGACATCTTCAGGAAGACGGCGCCAATTCAATGATCATCATATTCAACACAATATCTCAGCTGTCTGATGCTATGGATGCGGATATTTTTGTGTGTGCGGCTGACGGAAAAATTATTCTCTGTAAAGACTTTTTGAAAAACAACTTAGATGTCAGCGAATACCATGCGTGTGTTCATAAAGATATGAAGGTTCCTTTTGAAAACATAAAAAGGTCAATAGACGCACCCGGTAACAACGGATATAATGAAAGCTTTGGTACTCTTGACGGTTTTTATGAAAAGGTACATGTTGTAGTTTCAAAACCGATACGCGCAGGGGATAAGCTTGTCGGAATTGTCTATGCGACAGAACCCACATGGAAAAGTATTTTCGGACACTATTCTTCCATTGTCGGAATATTTGTAACAGTTTTCATAATAGCTTTCTTACTGGTTGTTGCGTGTGTTTATATAGTTGTTTATAAGCTTACAAAACCGCTCAGCAGTATGGTGAAAATAACAAAAAGCTACGCACACGGAGATTTCAGTAAACGAATTGAAACGGACAGAGATGACGAATTGGGTGAGCTTATTACCTCGTTTAATGCAATGGCGAGTTCGCTGTCGATTCTTGAATCTTCAAGGCGTTCATTTGTTGCAAATGTTTCGCACGAATTAAAAACTCCGATGACGATAATAGGCGGATTTATTGACGGTGTGCTTGACGGCACAATCCCGCCCGAAAAACAAACATATTATCTTAAAATTGTATCATCTGAAATTCAAAGATTGTCCCGACTTGTTGTGTCGATGCTCAATCTTTCAAAGATTGAAGCGGGACAGATAAATCTCAATATAACTAATTTCAATCTCAGTAAGCAGATAATTGAAACACTGCTTACATTCGAAAAAAGGATTGAAGAAAAACGCATTGAAATAACAGGCCTTGAATGCCTTGAGGATGTATTTTTGAATGCCGATGAGGATATGATAAATCAGGTGGTGTATAATCTTAT
>JAFRZS010000197.1 GCA_017442445.1 Clostridia bacterium | reverse complement strand
ATATGATCGAGTCTTACGAAAGAAACATGAAATAAAATCCTTTTAAATGCGGAGAACCGACACGCAAGTGTCGGTTCTTTGTTATTCTTCTTTTTATAATTCTGTTGTTCCTGAAGGAGACAAGAGAAGTGTCGCTCTGTCTCAGGTATCCGTATTTTAATTAAAAAGCTTTGTCGGGGTTTATTTCGTACTTATCTGTAAGTATTTTAACGAAATCAATCAGCGCAATTATTGCCCCGATACCAAAGCAAAGGCTCAACACTATTCTGACGATGCCTTTTTTTGTTTCGCCAAGCATAAAGTTATGAATACCTAAACCGCCAAGGAAGAAACATATAAGTGCTATTGTAATTTTGTCATAATTACCATAACCTACTGCAGCCTTTTTAATCGCTACGCCGCAATTAAGACAAACTTCTGCATTAGGCGCAACATTTTTACCGCAGTTAGCACAGAAGAGGTTGCCCTCACCTGCCTTAACGCCACATTTGAGGCAGATAGCCTGATTATCATTCATTAATTCTCCGCAATTCTTACAATACATAAAAATCCTCCTTTTTTCAATTAAGAAAACTCTTAATTTGTTAGTACAATATTATCATATATCCGTCCCATTGTCAACAGAATTTGACAATTTATACTAATTTAAAAATCCAGCTCAAAATAAAACCTGCCGAAATGAGTATAAGAATTGTCCTATCCACAATTTTATTTCCGAATAGATTTCCGTCAAACAATAAATAAAGGTAAATAAGCGGAAGTGACCAGAACATCGGATGATATGTAAACGCGGCAATAAAATCAAATTTTAATGCGCTCAATACCGCACGTGTCATTCCGCATCCCGGACATTCAATATTGAGAAAATGTTTAAAAAGACACGGAACTTTTAAATACCAAAATAAAACCAGAGCAGCAAGGTAAAAAGCTGTAAGCATCAGCTTGTTTTTAGGTTCTTTTATTTTTCTCATTATTTATCTCTTTTTTCGGTTATTCTTCTTCCTTTGGTTTTGTTGTGCCGGGGATTCCTGTGTCGGTTTCACCGTATTCTTCCAGGGATTTTGCGACGATTTTTTTGTAGAACGAGGTTTCGTCGTCCTTTTTGTAAACTTCTTTTGCATAACCGTCGAAGATTTCCATTACTTCGGAAACGGAGTAGTTATAATAAAGCTCCATCTGTCCTTCGAAGTATGCAAGGCGTAATGTCATTTTTGCAATCGTTCTTTTTACATCATCTGTATATTTCGGATTGTTCCAATCATACTTTTCTACATTTCTGATGTAATCGTAGTCAAACTCGTAACCGATATCCTCGGTGCTTTCGTTATTTACTTCTCTGATTATTCTTTCATAAATCGTCAGAGTGCCGAGGCTGTTACTGTTGACAACATTATCAATCATTGTGAGAATATCATCGCTTGTGTAATTTGAATATATACTTGTAACGCCTTCTTCGTATGCCATATACATCATTTTGTCTATGGCGCGTTCTTTGTATTTATCGTTAAAATACGGGTCTTTCCAATCAGACGCCACAAGAAGCTTTACCTGTTCGTCGGAAAGGGACGCATATTTTTTCTCTTCGGGTGTTGTTGACTGCACAGAAACACTTGCATTTTTATCGTCCGGCAAATCGACAAAATTTGCTTCGGCATAAAAATATATTACTACCGCTAAAACTGCAACAACGAAAATAATTGAATATATAAGCGCTTTGTTTATATATCTGGGTTTTGTTACAAAGGAATCGGGAACAACTACCTCTGCAAGTTCGGGAAGGTCCATGTCAATGCCATTGGTAATCGGTTCTTCGGGAGTAAAGAACTCCTGAACTGCACCGCACTTTTTACAAACACGCGCATTTTTTGATATTTTTGCTCCGCAACTGCTACACTTCATGCTCACACTTTCCTTTCTTCTAAAATTCCGAGATTTCTTTCAATGACCGCCTGTCCGCGCCACGCGTAAGCTCTGCCTTCAAGCGAGTCGCCTGAAGAAAATTTCGGCTTTGCTGAATTTAAAAACTCTGCAATTTCAGTATATTTTTTATTCTTATTCATAGGGCATATTTCCTGACATAAATCACAGCCCCATGCACTTTTATTTTCTGTAATTTTTTTCTTTTCTTCGTCTGTCAAATCGCCTTTTTTCTGTGTTATTGAAGAAAGGCATTTTTCTTTTTTATCTTCTTTTAATGCGGGACATATTTCCTTACACTTGCCACAATGCAGACATTCTCCCTGATAGTCAGTACCTTTGATTTTCAGGTCTGTTACAATCTCACCGAGAAAAACCCATGAGCCGTATTTTTCAGTGATAAGAAGTCCGTTTTCTCCCCTGACTCCTATCCCCGATTTTACTGCAGACTCCACCTCGTAAATCGGCGAATTATCCGTAAATGATATAAAATCATTTTCAGGAAAAAGTTTTTTTAAATCTGTTGTTATTTTATCAAGATAAATTTTAAAAACATCGTGATAATCCCTTACTGCCGCATATCTTGAAATATTTCTGTCTTTGTACATTTCATCAGGCAATCTGTAAGGAAGCGCAGTCATAATAATGCTCTGCGCATTTTCGGGTAAGAATTTTTTGTTTCTGCATTCAATGAGATTTTCTCTGTCAAAATCACAGACTCCGAATAATTCTATCCCGTTATTTTTCAGAATTTTTTCTATTCTTTTCATATCATAAACTCTGTGATATTGCTATCATTATCGGCATTGTAATTATTGAAATAAAGCTTACAGCCGCAACAAGATTTGATGCAAGTCTTGCATCTCTGTTATATTTTGCCGCAAACATAACCGTATTGTTGGCTGACGGCGCTGATGCCGAAATTGTCATAGCTGTAAGAAGCGTACCTGTAAGTCCGCAAAGCTTTAAGAGCAGCATTATAATTGCAGGTAATACAAATAACTTTAAAAGTGTTACAAGGTACATTCTTTTATCTTTAAAGATAGATGTAATCTGTGCGTGTGAAAGATATGTTCCGAAAATGAGCATCGCAAAAGGAGTATTAAGACTCGCAACATAATCAATCGGAACTGAAATCATCTGCGGTAAATTCACCGACAGAAGAAAAAGCGGTGCACCGATTAAAACCGAAAGTGTTCCGGGATTTAAAAGTAATTTTATCGGTCTGAATTTTGTGTCGCCCGACATCACGATAATACCGTGCGTGAAGTTGAACATATTAAACGCCATAACAACTGCAGAGCAGAAAAATACTCCTTCGTCACCCAACACGGCATTCGCAAGAGGAAGCGCCATATAACCTGCGTTACCGTAAACCGTTCCGTATTTAAAAATGCAGTTTGTATCCTTATCGCCTTTTCTGAAAAAAGGTGTAACTATACCGATACCCACAACATGAATTGCAAAACCGCAAAGAATTGCTACGAGTAAGCTTTTTCCTGTTTCTGCTGAAAACTCAATTGACAGAAACGATTTTATAATAACTGCAGGTGTGATTATATAAAAGAGTAAATCTGTACATTTTCTCGCAGTCGCTTCCGAGAAAACACCTAATTTATCCGCGATCACTCCGACTGCAACAATAATATAAAGTATTCCTACCTGTGTTGCTGCAACCTGTACATTTTCTAAAAACATCAAGTACCACTATTCCTCTGTTTCGGATTTTTCTTTCTTTTTGCAGCTTATTAAACCGACGATATAAACAATTATGAAAACCGCTATAAGTAAATCCCATATTTCTAACGGTGAATCGGCTGATAAGATGTCACCTTTTCCGATTATAACCATTACAAGTCGCGGTACTGAGCAAATCAACGCCATGAGTGATGCAAAGAAGCCGTAACCGAAAATTTTCCATTCAATGCCTTTTTCATTAACCTTTGCATTGACCTGTGCAAATGCCATGAAGAAAACCATCATAAATAAAATCATGATAATTTCATAGAACAAATCTGATACCTTTATATAGCTGATTGTTCTGATAAGTCTTGTGAGCATTCTGAAAATAGACCACGCAACAGGTGTTATTGCAAGAATTCTTAATTTTTCAATTTTTATTTTCTCACCG
Organism: Clostridia bacterium; assembly: GCA_017442445.1. GTDB lineage: Bacteria > Bacillota > Clostridia > Oscillospirales > Acutalibacteraceae > RGIG2945. The sequence goes on along the minus strand of JAFRZS010000197.1, from coordinate 3,002 downwards.
AAGCAACCAAGTCCGAATAATACGAAATAAATTGCTGAGAAAAGAGCAAATACAGCTTCACCGAGTTTTGACAATGCACCCGATTTCATCATATATTCACCGAGTTCCATCGTTGTAACTCCGAACTGAGATCCAAAGCCTTTATATAAATCTAAAAATGTTGAGATCTGAGTTATAACATTTACGACCATTGAAACCGATACTGCAATTGAAACTCCGCCGAGAAGTTTGTTTCCGGAGTAGTCGCTTTTAATTTCCGTTGCCTTGGAAGACAAGTAGCTTCCTGCAACAAACAGTATAAGTAAAACTGCAAGAAATCCGTACATGAAACCTACACTGAAATCAGTTTTCAGATAAAAGCCCTGTTCCAGGTCAACTATCTTAAGTAACTGATAAATTCTTGTCGGAAGCAAAATTACAGCCGCTGCAATCCAGACAATTAAAAGCTTTTTCATGTCAATATTTTTACTGCTTTTAATTTTCATTATTAAGACATCCCTTTCGGATTATTATAAAATATTTTTGCTTGTTCTTTCATCAATCGGAACATATAAAGTGTTTTTTGCCATACTCTTATAAGCAGGACGCATAATTCGTGAACCGGTAATGAGTTCTTCCATTCTGTGAGCTGTCCAACCTGCAAGTCTTGCAATTGTAAACAAGGGTGTGAATAAATCCTGCGGTATGCCGAGCATCTTATAGATAAGTCCCGAATACAAGTCAACATTTGCGCACATAACCTTTTTACTGCCCTTGACTTTTTCAAAGATTTCAGGTGTAAGCTTTTCGATAAGCTCAAGCAATCTGAACTCAGGTTCAAATTCTGTTCCCACTGCATGTTGTTTTGCATTCTTTTTAAGCAGAACTGCTCTCGGATCGGAATTTGTATAAACCGCATGACCCATACCGTAAACAAGACCTGATTTATCTCCTGCTTCACGTCTTATTAACTTTGCTATGTGGTCTGCAACCTGATCTTCATCTGTGATATCTTCAAGATTATCAATGAAGCTGTTGAGCATATTTGTAACCTTGATATTTGCGCCGCCGTGCTTCGGTCCTTTGAGTGCGCCGATACCTGCCGCAATTGATGAATATGTATCAGTACCTGCAGATGTTGTTGACCTTACTGTAAATGTTGAGTTATTACCGCCTCCGTGCTCAGCATGAAGCATAAGACATAAATCAAGAAGCTTTGCTTCTTCATCTGTGAATTTTTTATCTGAACGCAGTGAATTGAGAATACACTCAGCTGTTCTGTGTTCAGGCTTAATCGGATGAAGATACATACTCTTTTTATAGAATGTTCTTCTCTTTACCTGATAAGCATACGCCATAATTGTCGGCAACTGTGCCAACAACTGAATTGACTGTCTTAAAACATTCTCGGGCGATGTATCATCGGGATTTTCATCATATGAATATAAAGCAAGAACAGAACGCGCAAGTTTGTTCATGATATCCTTTGAGGGTGCTTTCATTATCATATCTTCAATGAAATCATCGGGAAGCTCTCTTGATTCTGCCAAAACATCGCAGAAGCGATCAAGCTGTGCCTGTGTCGGAAGTCGTCCGAACATCAGAAGCCATGCAACCTCTTCAAAACCGAATCGGTTTTCAGAAACACATCCGTTTACTATATCATTTATGTCAACTCCGCGGAAAATAAGCCTTCCTTCTTTAGGAACTCGCTCTCCGTCGCTGATATAATACCCTTCAACACTACATACTCCCGTAAGACCTGCCATAACGCCTGTACCGTCGGGATTTCTTAAACCTCTCTTTACCCCATATTTTTCATAGTCAGAAATTTTTATGGGGTTATTCTTTTCAAGCTCTCTGCATAATATTGTAAGGGCATCATTTTTGATTGGTGAAATATAAGCCATTCAAAAATTACCTCCATTCTATAATTACCCTATATTATACATCAAGAAGATATAAAAAGTCAAGGAAGGGATATATATGTTTAAATTTTATTCAAGTATTTGTCTGGCAATCTTTGTTGTAATGCTTTTGTGTCCGTTGATTATACTGACGCCCAAAGCGGAAACGGATAACGAAAAGACAGCCGGATCCGAAGAAACAGGAAAAATTGAAACTGTAAAGGTTATGATGACCGCTTCAAACACAGTTGCTCAGGTAGATATTATTGACTATCTTTGCGGAAGCGTTGCGGCTGAAATGCCTGCATATTACGAAACCGAAGCTCTGAAAGCTCAGGCAATTGCCTGTAATACATATCTTAATATGATGAAAAGGCGTCATGAAAGCAATCCTGATAAAAGTCTGAAAGGTGCTTATCTCTCGGATAACAGTGACACTCATCAGGGTTATATACCTATTGAAACCCTGAAGGATAAGTGGGGAGATAAATTTGATGAATACTATTCAAAAATCAAAAATGCTGTTACTGAGGTTTCCGATAAGATAATAGTATATAATAACGAGCCGATAATCGCCGCATACCACGCGCTCTCCCCCGGTAAAACCGAAAGCGCAAAAAATGTATGGGGACAGAATATTGAGTATCTTACAACTGTTGAAAGTGTGGGAGATAAGCTTTCCCCCGATTTTACCGAAACCTTGAAATTCACTCCCGAAAAATTCAAGGAGTATGCAAACAAGCTTGATATCAGCCTTGGTGATGATGTAAAGCAGTGGATCGGTAAGGTTGATAAAACCGAGGTCGGCACAGTAAACACGATTGCTCTCGGTAATAAAAATGTAACAGGTCTGCAATTCAGAGATGCATTTGAACTGAAGAGTGCGGTTTTTACAATAAATTATGAAAACAACTGCTTTACTATCACAACCTGCGGTCACGGTCACGGCGTCGGAATGAGCCAATACGGTGCCGATTATATGGCAAGACAAGGTAGTGATTATAACGAAATAATAAAACATTATTACAAAGGAACTGAGATAATTTCTTTGTGAAATAAGCTGACCGAATCATTCTCTTTCTGAGGTCTTCGGTCAGCTTTCTTGCATTTTTTCTT
>JAFRZS010000196.1 GCA_017442445.1 Clostridia bacterium | reverse complement strand
TTAAAGTCTTTTTACTTGAATTTTATCAAAATTTAGAATATAATACTCAAGTACGATATTTTTATGCGGAGGTGAACTCATATCTTGAAAAGATTTGTAGATTTTATAAAACAATCCTTCAAAGAATTGGACAAGCTTTTGCTTGGACTTTGTATTATAACATCTGCGTTCGGAATCCTTATGGTTTACAGCGCAACACGACATACTTTAACTGACGGCGCACTGATACCAAGAGATGTTCTTACTATGCTTATCGCTGTCGGAGCAGGTATTGTTATCAGCTTGATAATATCGCATATTGATTACGAATTTATTCTTAAATGCAGTCCGATTATCGGTGTAGCCTGTCTTATTTTAATGGGTTCATTATTTATCTGGGGTGTCGGCCCTGACGAAAGAAGCGACGCAAGAACATGGATTCCTATAGGTTCATTCTTCTTTCAACCGTCAGAGCTTTTAAAAATAGGTTTTGTCCTGACATTTTCAACACATCTCGGCTACCTCAGAGAAGATTTAAACTCATTCAAAAATATTGTTCTTTTAGGAATTCACGCAATAATTCCGGTCGGTCTTGTTGCAATCAGCGGCGACGACGGCTCTGCTTTCGTTTTTATGGTAATGATCCTTGCGATGCTTTTTGTCGCAGGAGTTTACTGGAGATATTTTGCAATAGGGTTCGGCGCCCTGGTCATTGTAATCCCTATTGTATGGGTTAAGTATTTTACGAGCTTCCAGCAACAGCGATTCCTTGCGCTTGTCTTCCCTGAAAAATATCCCGACATCATCTATCAGCAACAACAATGTATTGAAGCTATCGGCTCGGGCGGTTGGTTCGGCAGAGGACTTTTTAAAGGAGCTTATACGCAATCGGGAATCGTTCCCGAAAGTCAGAATGACATGGTCTTCTCCGTAGTCGGAGAAGAATTGGGTCTGATCGGCTGTATATTAGCTTTGTTACTTTTAACTTGTATCGTAATAAGAATCGTTAAAATCGGCAAGAAAACAAACGATAAACAGGCATTATATGTTTGCTACGGTATAGCAGTTATGATTGCCTCACAGGTAATTATCAACATCGGAATGTGTCTTAAACTGTTACCTGTTATCGGTATCACACTTCCCTTCTTCAGCGCCGGCGGTTCTTCTAACTTGTGCATCTATATCGGCATAGGCTTGATATTAAGCATATACCGATACACACAGGAAAAAGAAATCGTTAACTTTAAAATGAGAAACATCAGAACTCCGTTCTCTGAGTTCACTTGATATTATTCCGGAATTGTTAAGTTTGCATAGTTTGCCATCAGGCGTTTTGTACCTGCTTTTGAGAATGCAATTTCCAGAAGAGTATCATTTGCCATAGGTGTTATTGATATTATAAGACCTGTTCCGAAAGTCTTATGTACAACAGTGTCGCCAATTTTAAATTTCGTATCCGAAACCTTCTTCGGAGCTTGTGGTTTTGTAAATGAACGCGCAGCAGCATAGTTGTTTGTGCGTTCATTATTTTTTTGTATATTTACGCTCTGTTGAGTTCTTGCTCCAAAGGGATTATTTCTTCCTGTAAACTCAATCAATTCCTTAGGAATTTCATTTACAAATCTTGAGGGTGAATTGTGTGATGTCGAACCAAATAACATTCTTGTTCTTGTGTTGAAAATATATAACTTTTCTTTCGCTCTCGTAATGGCGACATAAGCCAATCTTCGTTCTTCTTCAACATCAGCAGGATTAAACATTGACTGCATACCGGGGAAAATTCCTTCCTCCATACCGGGAAGAAATACAATCGGAAATTCAAGTCCTTTTGCAGAGTGTATTGTCATTAAAACAACGGAGTCACTGTCTGTATCATAATTATCAATATCTGTCATCAAAGCGACTTCCTCAAGAAAACCGTTAAGGCTCGGCTCATCTGTACTTGTTTCATAATTCTTGATATTTGATAAAAGTTCGTGGATATTTTCAAGTCTGTCCTGATATGTATCAACATCGTTTGCAAGACCTTCAATATAATGAGTTTCTCTCATGGCAAGTTCAAACAAGTCACTGATTGAAAGTTCTTCAGCTTTAAGAATAAGATTGTCCATAATTCTTACAAACTCAGCAATTTTATTCTGTGCTCTTGAAAGCTTCGGATATTCATCCGCATGCTGTAAAACTTCATATAAGGTTACACCGAGTCCATCAGCTATATCAGCCGCAGAAGAAATGGTAGTATCACCAATGCCACGCTTAGGTTCATTTATAATTCTGCGAAGACGGATATTGTCTGAAGGATTTGAGATAACCGTAAGATAAGCCAAAGCATCTCTGATTTCCTTTCTTTCATAGAAACGATGACCGCCGATAACTCTGTAAGGTATGCCCATTCTTACAAAAGCAGTTTCAATTGCATTCGTCTGTGCGTTCATTCTGTATAATACTGCGTGGTCAGAATACCTTTTTCCTGACGCAACATTATTGAGGACGATATCAGCTATATTTCTGCTCTCATCCTGTTCGTCATAAGCTGTAAAGTTTGTAAGCTTGTCACCTTTTCCTGCTGCTGTCCAGAGGTTTTTGCCCTTTCTCTGCTCATTGTTTGAAATAACGGCATTAGCCGCATCAAGAATATTCTGTGTTGAGCGGTAATTCTGTTCAAGTCTTATAACTTTGGCATCATTGTACTGATTTTCGAAGCTCAGAATATTTTCAATAGTAGCACCTCTGAAACGGTAAATACTTTGGTCATCGTCACCGACAACACAGATATTACCGTACCCACCCGCAAGAATTGAGCAAAGTCTGTACTGCGCATGGTTTGTATCCTGGTACTCATCAATAAGAACATACTTGAATTTTTTCTGATAGTAATCTCTGACTTCTTCAAATTTTTCAAGTAATTTAACAGTATTTACAATGATATCATCAAAATCCATAGCATCAGATGCCACAAGAAGCTCCTGATATTTTTTATATACCTGACCGATTTTACTCAATCTGATATCATTCTGGTTCTGTGATATATATTCTGCAGGTGAAATCAACTGATCCTTTGCCCTGCTGATTTCATTCATTATGGATTTGTGGGATAAAAATTTATCGTCAATACCTAAAACTCTCTGACACTCTTTTACAGAACGCTTTGAGTCATCAGTATCATAAATTGTAAAGTGTGAAGAAAAACCTAAAAGCTCACCATGTCTGCGAAGAATACGCGCGCAAGCTGAATGGAATGTTGATGCAAAAATATCTTCAGCATCATTTCCGAGCATTACAGAAAGTCTTTCTTTTAATTCATTTGCTGCTTTATTTGTGAAAGTAATAGCTAATATCTGCCAAGGCTTAGCCGCCTGAACTGAGAGAACATCAGAAATACTGTCAAGGTCAACTGACTTATCCCCTTCACAGAATCTTGTCATGATATCTATGTCATAATCTGTCGGTTCTCTTGACACAAAGCTTGAATTATACGCTTTGCCGAATCTTATAAGATTTGCAATTCTGTTTACAAGTACGGTTGTTTTTCCGCTACCTGCACCTGCAAGAATCAGAAGCGGTCCGTCTGTATGGAGAACTGCTTCTTTCTGCATAGGATTCATTCTTGAAAAGAAATTATCGATTACTTTCTGTCTTAATTTTAAAAATTCACTGTTCATATCATCATATAGAAATTTCAAGAGCCATATTGTATAAGCTCATATTCAATTTCGTTTTCCCCATTCTTTTATTTTCATCTACAATATTTAATGCATCTCTGATTGAATAATCAACAAGTTTACTGTCTTTTACAGCAATAACACGGTTAAAGTGACCTTTAACAAGAAGATTTATAGCATAGTGTCCCATTTGACTTGCAATCACTCTGTCTCTTACGGTCGGAGATCCGCCTCTCTGCACATGACCTAAAACAACCGCCCGTGATTCTATGCCTGTTTTTTCTTCAATCATATCTGCAAGTTTGTATGCAAAATGTTTTTCTTTATTTATTTTTTCACTTATCATCACAATGAAATGGCGTTTTCCGCTTTTTTGTGTACGCCTTATTCTACCTATAACATCTTTTTCAATGTCAAAAGGAACTTCAGGAATTAAAATAGCTGTTGCACCAACCGAGATTCCCGCATTCAGAGCAAGATGGCCTGCGTTGTTACCCATGACCTCAACAACACTGCATCTGTCATGTGCCTCTGTTGTATCTCTGACTCTGTCAACCATTTGCATGATTGTATTCATACAAGTATCATAACCGATTGTATAATCACTGCAAGGGATATCGTTATCAATTGTACCGGG
>JAFRZS010000195.1 GCA_017442445.1 Clostridia bacterium | reverse complement strand
TTTTAATATCCTGTTGCTATATATATAGGAAGAAACTCCGTTAATTTATATTTTGCACAAAATCCGTGTCTTTTAAAACTGCTTTTGTTAATATTGCCCATAGGCACTTTTTAGTCACTTCCTGATGTGTTACCCGAAGTTTACATATTTCCCGAAATTTTCATTTATGTCAACTGTTTTTTCAAAAAATCATCAAAATTTGTTGCAAATTTTATGAAATTATTAAAACGCTTAAAAGATTTGTTACATTTTTTAATCTACCTGTAATATTTTCTTAATATTTTTTGTGCAACTTTCAACTTATTCTCCCATATCTTGATTATTTTTTGTAAGCTTTAAACCACTTATTGTAGTCGTAAACTTTTTTATGTAAATCGTTTTTGGTAAAATATGTAAATTTTTTGCCAATTTTTTCGTAATATTTCAGTATTTTTTCGCTAATATTACACGAATATTTCAAGTTTTTTAAAAAATATTGAAAAAAGTTTTAATTATTTTAAAATTTAATGTTTCAAAAACTTGACAGCATTTGTTTTTAATGTTAAAATACAGACAGCATCAAGGAAGGGTGCTAAGGAACAGAAGGAATTAAGGATAAATAACAATAGGGTAAAAATCTGAAGAAAGTAAAGGAGAGATTTCATCTTGAATAAAATCGTAAAGAAGATTATCTTATCTGCTATGACAGCCGCAATTTCAATTTCGTCAATTATCAGCGTCAGCGCTGCAGACATGAGCGGATGGGCAATTTCCGAATATAAGAATGCCAACTCTGCCGGTCTTGTATCTTATGCGGTTGTTTCTAACAACTTAAAAGAGAATATAACTCGTGAGGAGTTCTGCGAATTAGCAGTTAATTTGTATAAGAAGCTTACAAATGAGACATTGATCTCACCTGCCGGTTCACCGTTCAGTGACACCGACTCAAAAGCAGTTGCACAGGCATATTGCTATGGTATTGTTTCAGGAACAAGTGATACAACATTCACACCTGACCGTCTTGTAACAAGAGAAGAGGCGGCAAAGATGCTTGTAAGCACTCTTACTGCATCGGAGACACCATTCAATTTATCAGACGGCGAAACTGATGAGTATGTAATAGATGCATTTGAGGATAGCGAGAGCGTTTCTGCTTGGGCAAAGCCTTCGGTTATCACGATGCTTAACTATTCACTTATGAACGGTGTAACAACAAGTACATTTGAGCCAAAGGCATCTACAACAAGAGAGCAGGCTATAGCATCTGTAACCCGCTCATATAACCAGTTTGCCGATGACGAGCTTACGCTTGAACTGCCTACAATCTACCTACCGCAAGACGGTGCAGAGATTGAAGAGGGCAATTTCGATGTTGCTTGGAGTCCGATAAGCGGCGCAAATGAGTATCATGTTATTATTAAGAATGAATCAGCCGACGCTGTTTTCTTAACAGATGTGTGGAATGAAGCTTCTGTAACAATCAGCAGCGGTTCACTTCCCGTAAACCACAACTACACAATCACAGTAGGTGCAGTTTTGGGTGACAGCGAGGTATACAGCTTACCTGTAGACTTCACATATAAGGCTAAGGCACCTGTTCCAAATTCAGTATACATTGCAGAGCATCCGCAGGCACAGAGTCTTTTAGACGAGGCCGCAAAGTATTTAGGAGTTCCGTATCTTTGGGGCGGTACAACACCTTCGGGCTTTGACTGTTCGGGATTTGTACAGTATGTATGCGCTAAGAACGGCATTTCAATAAACAGAGTTGCCGATGACCAGTTACACGGCAAGGGTACATATATCGAATCAATGTCACAGTTACAGCCGGGCGACCTTGTATTCTTCGGCAGCGGCAATTATGCAAGCCATGTGGGTATGTATGTCGGCGAGGGACAAATGATTCACGCACCTTCAACAGGTAAGAACATCATGTATACCGATATAGTTAATTCATCGTATTACACAACAAGATTTATCGGTGGTAAGAGATTGTTAGATTAAGATAGTCAAGAACTGTTGCAAAAGCGACAGTTCTTTTTTTGCGCCGTAAATTTGGGCTTACAGATACTAAATTTTGGTTTATGTGTGTAAATTGCCAAAATCGTGAATTGGTATGATTGTAGGGTTGGGGCTTGCTCCAACCGTCCCCGACAACGCATATTCCGAACGGCAGGAGCAAGCCCCTGCCCTACAATTTGTGATATCAA
>JAFRZS010000194.1 GCA_017442445.1 Clostridia bacterium | reverse complement strand
GATGCTTGTCCGTATATCACAAACTTTTCTGTTTTAGGTGTACCGAGTCAGACTATGGTAACATTTTTATCGGAACACGGTGTTTATGTATCAGGCGGCTCTGCCTGTGCAAAGGGTCACAGAAGCCATGTTCTGACAGCTATGGGACTTGCGCCTGAAATCATTGACTCCGCTATAAGAGTCAGTCTTTCGCGTTTCAACACAAAACTGCACATTGATATGCTTATTGAAGGCATTAAATTAGCTAAAGACAGAATAAGCAGAGTTTAGCTTTATTCCGTTTAACAGAAAGGATAAAACAATGGAAGTAATTTTAATTAAAAACGGTGAACTTGCTTTGAAGGGTCTCAACAGACGCACCTTTGAAGAAATACTTGTCAAAAATATCAGGAGAAGACTTTCAAGCATCGGCAAGTTTGAATATACAACTTCACAATCCACAATTATGATAAGCTCTCCCGATGAGTACATTGATTTTGATGAGGCATCGGAGAGAATAAGGCACATTTTCGGAATTGCCGCTTTTTCAAGAGCTCTGGCTGTTGAGAAAACAATGGACGCAATACTTGAAAATGCTGCCGAATACTTAGCACCTCAGCTTCAGATTGCAAGTACTTTCAAAGTTGAAGCAAAGCGCTCAGACAAGAAATTCCCGTTCAAATCTCCCGAAATATGCAGAGAAACAGGCGCAGTTATTCTTTCAAAATTTCCGCATCTGACAGTTGATGTTCATAATCCTGATATGATTGTTACAGTTGAGGTCAGAGATCAGTATGTCTACATTCACGGCAATCAGATAAAGGGCGCGGGCGGTATGCCCTCGGGTTCAGCCGGCAGAGCTATGCTTTTAGTCAGCGGAGGTATCGACAGTCCCGTTGCAGGATACATGATGGCAAAAAGAGGCTTACAGCTTAATGCCATACATTTTGCTTCTCCTCCCTATACAAGTGAACGCGCAGAGATGAAAGTTCACGATTTGTTAGCACAAGTTTCAAAATATTCAGGTAAAATAACATTATTCACAGTTCACTTTACGGAAATTCAGGAAGCCATCCGCGACAATTGTCCCGAAGAATTATTCACTCTCGTTATGAGAAGATTTATGATGAGGATTTCCGAAGCCGTTGCAAGACGCGAGGATTGCGGTGCTCTCATCACAGGTGAAAGTGTCGGTCAGGTTGCAAGTCAGACCTTGTGGGCATTGGGTTGCACCGATTCCGTTGTAAACCTTCCTGTTTTCCGTCCCGTTATCGGAATGGACAAGGAAGAAATTATCAGCATTTCAAGAAAAATTGATACATTTGATATTTCAATTCAGCCGTTTGAGGACTGCTGTACGGTATTTACTCCCAAGCATCCGAGAACCCGTCCGAAAATCGAAATGCTTGAAGAAGCAGAGAAAAATCTTGATGTTGACGGTCTTATTGAACGCGCATTGAATAACATCAGAATTTCAAAAGAGGGATTTTAATTGAAAAAGCTTGAAGAGTCGGTTGTAAAACTGCTTACCGAAAAAAATCTTACTGTCGCATTTGCAGAATCCTGCACAGGGGGACTTGTTGCGAAACGCATAACAGATGTCAGCGGTGCATCACAGGTATTCTGTTGCGGTGTTGTTTCGTATTCCAACGAGGTAAAGGTTAAAGTTTTAGGCGTTGACTCTGAAATCATAAAACAAAACGGTGCCGTTGACTCAGAGGTTGCGAAGCAGATGGCACTCGGTGTCAGAAAAATTGTCGGTGACGATATCGGAATCGGCATAACAGGAATTGCAGGGCCCGATCCCTCAGAAAACGGCAAACCTGCAGGTCTTATATATATAGCTTTAGCATATGAAGATAAAGTTAATTGTACAAAGCTTACAACCGGTTGCTCTGACCGTGACAAAAACCGTCTGAGCGCATCGGATTGTGCGCTTGAAATGATACTGAAAGAGGTGAGATAATATTGGCAATGAAAAAAAGTGAAGAAATTTCCGAACTGCTGACAAGTGTTGAAGAAAAAGAACCTGCCGTGAAAAGATTTTTTAAATCTTTCATACCGTGGAAGGGCGACACAGTGAAAGAAATTGTCCGAAAGAGTCTGCTTATTGTTTCGGTTTTTGCTATGCTCATCAGCGGAGGTTATCTTGTTGCAAATTTCGTTGTTGAACCCTATATCGTAAATCAACAGATTTCCGAACAGGTTGACCTTCTTGAAAACGGAAGCGGTTACAAAACCCGCAAGGAAGTTGAGAATAAATACAAAGATGTTGAGTTCCCCGACAGAATGCAGATTAAATACGCTGACCTTTATGCTATGAACGAAGACTTTGCAGGTTGGCTTAAAATTCCCGGTGCCAATGTTGATATGGCTGTCGTCAGGTCAAAAGACAATATTGATTATCTCACAAAGGATTTCCAGAAAAAATACACGAGAAACGGTACACTCTTTGTTGACTGTCGCAACGAGATGTTAAACCTTGATAACAACACCGTAATCTACGGTCACAATATCAATTCGGGTATCCTTTTCGGCAAACTCAAGAACTACCGTTCCCTTGACACATTCAAAAAATCACCTATAATTGAATACAACACTTTATTTAAAGATTATAAATGGAAGATCTGCTCTGTATTTATAACAAATTCAAAGAAATCTGACGATAACGGATTTATATTTGAATATTACGATACCGAGCTTTCAGATTCACAGGTACATCGCTTCGGTCAGGAAATAAAGGAGCGTTCACTTTATGAAACAGGTGTTGATGTTCAGCCCGGTGACAAGCTTCTGACACTTTCAACCTGCATATACGATTTTGACGATGCGCGTCTTGTCATTGTCGCCCGTATGGTCAGACCGAACGAAAGCGAAAATGTTGATGTCGAAAAAGCATATTATAACTCAAGTCCGAGATATCCTCAGGCTTGGTATGACGAAAAGGGTACAGATAATCCGTATAAAAATTCTGAACAATGGAATCCCTGATGTATATTGAAAGAGAAAGGATTTGTAATTCATGAAAATTAAATTTCTGTCATTGGATACTACTTCTTCATTAAGCCTTGATGTTTCACAGCGCTTGATTTACGATGCACTTTCAGGTTACTTTGATAAGCCTGAAGACTTCAAAAGATCCAATGACCCCAGAACATTTTTAGCTGATCTTTCCGAAGCCTTCAAAAATCACGACGTTGTCTTTGTCGGTGCGGAAACATCTGTATATCTCGCAACAAAAAAGATTCTTGCAAAAGCTTTATCCTTGCCGACGGAAGTAAACGAGAATATCCGTTCTCTCATTTCCGTTGCAAGTTCAAGAACAAGTGAAGAAGAACGCAACGAACACGCAACAATGCCTGTCGGCGCAATTGACCTTGCTTCCGATAACGGTTTGTTCTCAGGTTTCGCATTTAATTCCGGTAATCAGTGGCTCATTCTCGTCCCCCTCGGAACAAGAAAGCTTGAACACATTCTGGATACACAGCTTCTGAGTTTTATGTCCGATACTTTAGGACTTACTTCAACCAAAGAGGTAATCAAGGAAGAAACAGACTCGGAATATTACGAAGCAATTACAAAGGGTGTTTTCGGGCTCAGACAGTCTGAGTCAATCGCAGCATTTGCAGCTACGAAGCCTGCAGCATTTGTAAAAGACGGCTGCAGTAAAATCCCTCATGCCGAAGATGTAGTTTTCTTTTCTGACTACTACAAAGACCGCGAAACTTCCGATGTGAAGCAGTATGTTATCGACCTTGCTATCGGTGCTCGTGACAGTCAGGAAAAAGTTAACTACGGTGTTGCAATTTCAAATGTTCTCAAGAGTGAAGCTGATAATAACGGTACATACTTCATGTATGTTGCAATCGCCGATGAAGAAAGCGCAAAGGTTGCAAAAATTTACGGAGAAGAAAATGAACCTGCAGAAAAGCTTGTTTCTTCTGCAATCAGCACAGCATTTTCTTTGCTTCATGAAAAAGCTGTTCACCGCTTTGAATCAAAAAAGAGTGGCGCGGATTATTCCAAAAAAGGCGCAGCAGAATTAAGTACAGAGCTTGAAAGAAATACAAGAAAAAGAAAAATCGGTACGGCTATCCGAGTAACTCTTGCCCTCATCGGTGTCGGTATTCTTGCCGCCTTGTATGTTTGGCTTTTCTGGGGCTGATGTCACATCATCTGTATAGGAGAAAATTATGAATTTTTCAGAAATTATAAACACAAGACAATCCTGCAGAAGCTACAATCCCGATAAAGAGGTTGAGCAAGAAAAAATTGATGCTGTATTGGAAGCGGTAAGACTTTCACCCTCCGCCTGTAACGGACAGCCCTATTTCCTGACCGTTTGCAAGGGCGAAAAAGCGAAAGAGGTCGAAAAAGCTACAATGAGCATGGGTATGAACAAGTTTGCAACACAGGCACCCGTTGCTATTGTAATATCGGAAATGCCTTATGTGAAAACTGCCGCAGTCGGCTCAAAGCTCAAGAAAAACGACTATCGTTCAATTGACATCGGTATCGCAAGTGCATATCTCACGGCAGAAGCAACGGTACAGGGTCTCGGTACTTGCATTTTAGGTTGGCTTGACTCAGATAAAATTCAAGAAATCTGTGACCTGAAATATCCTGTCCGTCTGGTAATAACCGTCGGATATCCCAAAGATGATGACAAGCTCAGAGACAAAAAGCGCAAAAGCCTTGACGAGCTTTCAAAGACAATTTAAAACAAAAACAAATCATTGAGGATGTAAAAAAAGCGAAGATCGTATAAAACCGCATAGATTAAGGGGTTCTGCAGGTGTAAAAGCCTACAGAACCCCTTAAAGCTGAACTGTGAAAATTTTCGTTTTTTACATCTCAGTTTTTTCTGCTCTTTTCTGAAAAATTTTCATCAAAATGAGAGATATGTATAGGTAAACGGTCAGCATGAAAAAATATTTTTAAAAACCTGCTCTCACGCTTGAAAAACTGTGTCAATTATTGTAGAATATTAGCGGTATAAAAAATTTTATTTTTTAAGGGTGAATTATCTTATGAAAAAAACTTTGTTTACTCGCTTGACAGCATCTGTCCTCGCTCTTGTTATGTTGCTTCTGACCTTCGGTTGCGGCAATTCAAAAAATGTTGATGCTGAGGAACTTTTCCAATCACTTCTTAACAATGTAAGCTACGAAAGTCCGTTAGAGGACGCAGGTGAAAGCGGTGCTTTATACTTCAGAGATATGCCCGATGGCGCTGAAATAAAATTTTATGCCGCAAGCGGATATATCGCAGATAAGCTTGTATTGATAACTCTCGCTGACAAAAAAGATTCAGACGATGCAGTTAAATCTGTTGAAGCATTTGTATCGGAGCTTCACAGCCAATTCTTAAGCTACGCTCCCGATCAGGCAAAGAAATTTGACAAAGCTATTATCTGGACACAGAATGAATATATTATCCTGTGCGTAACAAACGATGCAGAAAATGCACAGGCAATTATAGACGGCGCTGCTGAAACGCCCAACGGTGAAGAGGAAACCGAAACAGAATCTCAGCCTTTGCAAACTGTCGGCAGTGAAAGCGGTTACCCCGTTTTAAAAAGTGCCGACGGAACATATTATGATTACGGCAACGGAGTTTACCGTGTCGGTGACACCGCCTTTGAGGTAGTACACTATGACAGAGATGATGCCGCAAACTATGCAAAGGCTATCAACAACGCAGCTTCTGCCGCTAAGAATTCAAACATAAATGTATATACAATGATTGCTCCCAATGCTTACGGCATATGCTTCCCTGATGACCTTCAATCCAAGGTTAGCAGCTATTTAAATCAGGGTGAAACAATCCGAGATATTTATAAGCAGATTGATGACAGCGTTGTTAAAGTTGAATGCTTTGATACTCTTATGAAACACAGAGACGAATATCTCTATTTCAAATCTGACTTCCATTGGACAGGCACAGCAGCTTATTATGCATACGAAAGCTGGTGCAAGGCAAAAGGTATCACACCCTACACACTTTCACAGCGTGAACAAAAAACATTTGACGGATTCCTTGGTGCGCTTTATAACAACAGCTGTAACCATGATCCTCAGATTGCCTCAGATACAATTTATGCTTACTGCCCCGTGAACAATATTGATATGACAATCACCGAAGCAAGTGGCAATACATTCAATTGGCAGGTTATCTACGATGTCTCTGATTATCCTTCAAACCTGAAATATTCAACCTTTGCGGGCGGTGACAATGCTCTTACAGTTTATAAAAATCCCGCAGTTACAGACGGTTCCGTATGTGTTTTTGTTAAGGAATCCTACGGCAACGCATTAGTATCATACCTTGTTGACCATTACAGCACACTTTACGAAATCGACTACCGTCACTGGAGCGGAAACATTATGAGCTATGCATCACAGGTAGGCGCTAAAGATGTTTTATTTGTAAACAACATTTCAATGGTACGCAACACATCTCTTGTTGCTGAGTTGACAAAGGATATCGGCTAAAATTAAACGAAAAAAATAATCGGTATAAGGTTTATCAGAATTACAAAAACACGGTATAGTAAAACTACTATACCGTGTTTCTTATACTTAAATTTCAAGGGATTCTCACAGGCTTTTTCACCTGTAAGAATCCCTTATTCTATTCGTTTTATACGGTCCTCGAAATTATGCTACCTGGATTACACCAAGAAGAGCTTCTTTAATTACTCTCCAGATTACATTCCAGTCGAAGAAACGAACTTCTTCTGCTGCGGGAGCGCCGTTGTAGTCAAGCATGAAGGGCTGTGAATAAGCAATTCCGCCTTCACCGAAAATTTCAGCTCTTACATAGCTGCCGATTTCGTCATTGTAGTAATGGTCATCAAGGTCAATTGTGTTGCCTGTTGCGATAACTTTACCGTTAGCTATCCAATATACTAAGAGTGAATTGTCAGCTTCAATTGTGATTGTATCTTCAGCTTCATCAACTGCAACATTCTTAACTATAGGCTGGTTAAGGCTGTCCTTTACTTCCCATGTTCCGCCGCCGTTTCTGAGCTTTCTGCCGAGCTGTGCTTCTAAGAAATCGAGTTCTTTCTGATTTTCGATATTTCTTGCACCGCCGAAGAATGAACCTGTTTCAAGACATTCACGAAGTGTATCAGCTGAATTATCCTTGTTTGTGTAGTAAGTAATCCAACCTGTATCAATAGCACTCATCTTGTGAGCATCGCTTGTGCAGATACCGTAAACATTTCTGCCTGTGGGAACCAATCTCTCAAGGAGGATATCCCAGAGCTTACGGTCATTTCTTGTTCTGCCGTCGCCCTTTGAGTTCATATCAATACCGAGGCATGAATGATATCTGTTAAGAACATCTGCATACTTGTTGATGTAGTATGAATAATCTTCGTTGTAAGCTTTTTCCGGATCATCTTCATCTCTTGCGTTTGAGTATTCGCCGGGATGGTTGATAACACTGAGACCGCCCAAAGCATCTACATTGCTGATGGGTGTTTCATAGTCAGATGTTCCGCCCAATACGCCGTGACCGTAGTCAGCATACCAAGAGT